>JANMYC010000975.1:0-7701 GCA_031381715.1 Saprospiraceae bacterium | reverse complement strand
CTGGGTTTAGTATTGAGTCCAGAGGACTCACAGATTTGTAGAAAATAATAGAAAAGCAAGTATATCGAGTCCGTAGGACTCGCACATTTCAGAACCAATCAACTCTGGTATTTAGGCTACAAGAACCCTCAATGAAACAGTTTTATTGAGGGTTTTATTTTTGACATTATTTTGACAAACCCCTTTTTTACTTAAAATATTTCGCAATTTGTAACCGTTTACACCTAAAAAAGCAAGTATTACTATCATTTTGAATAGTAAAACCTGATTTGATATCCTTATTTTATTTGGTTTTCATTCCCATCCAGTGTTAATTAATTGGTTTTCGATATTATTCCCAAAACTTTTTTATGGTCACTTTGTTTGACTATATGGAACTGCGCTCAGTCCAAAACAAACTCATTTTTAATTTTAAAACAAATCACTTATGAATTGGAATCTAACCATTAGGACTTTTCTTGTGGCATTTATCGCCATGTCTTTTTCAAAAAATTATGCACAAACAGCTCGTGTGCAAGTCATTCACAACTCTCCAACGCCCACGGTAGATATTTACGCCAACGGTGCAAAATTATTAGATGATTTTGCTTATCGGACAGCGACACCTTACATTGATGTTCCCGCGGGAGTCACAATTAATTTAGGCGTTGGCTTAGCGTCAAGCGCTTCTGTGCGGGATACACTCGTCAATTTCCCAGTAGTTTTAACCGCAGGCAGGCGTTATGTTGTCATTGCAAATGGGATAGTAGGAAACGCTCAAACGCCCTTTCGATTGGCTATCTCGGACATGGGCGCGGAAGCAGCTGATGCGGCTGCTAACGTAGGGATTGCATTTTTTCATGGTTCACCAGGAGCACCGAATGTGGATATTTTAACAGGCGGTAATGTCTTATTTGGAAATGTGGCTTACGGCACTTTTGCTCGTGGTACAATGCCTTATGCAAATGTCCCTGCCAATGCCACGTATCAATTAACTGTAACTCCTGCGGGTCAAAATAGCACAGTTGTAGGTCGTTACGATGCTAATTTGTCATTTTGGGCGGGTAAAACGGCTGTTGTGTTCGCCAGCGGCTTCCTATCGGGTGGTTCAGTGCCGTTTGAGCCTTGGGTTGCTCTATCAAACGGAGGAACTTTTGCTTTGAAAGCGACGCCAACTCCACCGCCGCCGCCACCAGCTGCTCCTAAAGTTGCTCGCGTGCAAGTGATTCACAATTCACCTACGCCTACTGTGGATATTTACGCAAATGGAAATTTATTATTGGATAATTTCGCATTTCGTACGGCTACTCCCTATGTAGATCTTCCTGCGGGCGTGGACATAAATTTGGGCGTTGGTTTGGCAACGAGTCGCACAGTACGAGATACATTAGTGAATTTCAGAGTGAAATTGGATAGCGGTAAAACGTACATCGTAGTCGCCAACGGCATTGTAGGCAGTGCTACCAGACCCTTTAACTTGGCAATATCGGATAAAGGTCAGGAAACAACTACCGCCAATAATGTGGCTATTCAGTTTTTCCATGGCTCACCCGATGCCCCTGAAGTGGATATATTAGCGGGTACAAGTGTCCTTTTTGATAATATCAGCTACGGCAGATTTGCACCGGCATATGTGAGCGTTCCTGCGGCTTCTTACAATTTAGCGGTGACGCCGGGTAACTCAAACACAACAATTGTGGCGCGTTACACAACAGGCGATTTAGGATTTTGGAAAGGTAAATCATTGGTTGTTTTTGCCAGTGGATTCTTGACGGGTGGCACTCCTGCTTTTGAGCCTTGGGTAGCACTATCAGGTGGTGGTACTTTCCCATTGAGAGCCATTCAAGGTTTAGTGAATGAGAGCGATTTGGAAAAATTTGCCTTAAAATCAAGCAATACAGGCGCTGATTTGACTTCAATGTTGGTTTACCCCAATCCAGCGAGAGAGCAAGCAGCCGTGCGTTTTACATCTGAAACGGATACTAAAACACAAATTGAAGTCTATAATTTAGTGGGTCAAGCGGTGTTCAATCAATTAGTAGGCACCACAAAAGGAGTCAATGAGGCTTTGATTCCAACTGCTAATATGAATTCAGGCAGCTACATCGTTAAAATTAAAACTGCTGAAGGTAAAGTTTTAACTCAGAAACTATTTGTTGAAAAATAGCTTTAGTTTTGAATAAGGATTAATGAGATTTTTTTAGGATATTTTTTAGGGGTTTTATCTCTTTAAAACATCCTTAGAATTTCATTAATCCTTTTCAATTTGTTGTTTACCCCCCTCAGTATAGAAGGTGAAAAACAATATTGTTTGGAGAAAGTCGAGCAGTTTTAAACAAAAATACTTAACTTTGTAAAGCATAAAATGAGAAACCTACGATACATCAGATGTCTAAAAAGCAAACGAAAAAGAAGAGTGAGCCAATCATAAAAGAAGGCAATCTCTACGATAAAATATTTAAAGAAAATGCCGAAGCCATTTTTTTACCACTTATTGAGCGAGAGTTGGGCATTCAAATAAAAACATTTAGACCCTATGTCGCTAAACTTCAAACCACGCTCGAAAGAGAGATGGATTTTTTTTACGAGATTGAAACCATGGATGACGAATGTTTTTTATTGCATTTGGAGTTTCAAACCGAAGATGAACTGGATATGGTTTATCGAAATGCAGAATACCACGGAATTGCTCTGAATCTCAGAAAAATGGAAATAAGGCATATTGTGGTTTATTTGGGTATCAATAAGCCCACAATGCTAAGTCAATTACCTCTAAAACAGGTATATAAAGGTTTTGATTTGATAGATTTACATTCTTTTGACCATAATGAACTTTTACAATCACAAGTACCTGATGTTATTATTTTAGCCGTTTTAGCGGATTATGCGCCTGAAAAAGCTGAAAGCATTTTGAGATTGATTATACGACAATTAAAAGCAGTCTGTCAAAATCCGAGCGAATTATCAAAATATATCAAACAACTCGTCGTTTTATCGAGACTTAGAAAAATAGATAATTTAACAATTAAAATCACACAAGACATGCCTATCACGTATGATGTAGAAACAGATTATCTTTATAATAAAGGTATTGAAAAAGGCATCGAGCAGGGTATTGAAAAAGGTATTGAAAAAGGTATTGAAAAAGGCATCGAAAAAGGCATCGAAAAAGATAAAATTGAGGTCATTTGTAATGCCAGACTGAAAGGTTTATCTATTGATTTGATTGCAGATATAGTTAAACTGCCCGCTGAGCGTGTACAACAGATTTTAAAAAAAATGAATATTGAATAATCCTTTTTAGATAATTTTAAACCATAATCTGACTTATGCCTATCACTTATGATGTAAAAACAGATTATCTTTATAATAAAGGTATTGAAAAAGGTATCGAGCAGGGTATTGAAAAAGGTATTGAAAAAGGTATTGAAAGAGACAAAATTGATGTCGTTTTCAATGCAAGACTAAAAGGTTTATCTATTGATTTGATTGCAGATATAGTGAAACTACCTGTTGACCGGGTTCAACAGATTTTAAAAAAAATGAATATTGAATAACCCTTAATTCTCTTTCAATTTCAGATAAAATATCCAAACTGGATTTTTTTAAATAAACTCCGACATATTATCCGACCAACCATAGCGTTTGAATTTTTCAAAATCTTTGAAAAACTTCATTCCTGATTCAAAAAGGCTGAAAACACGCTCAAAACTCCATACTTCCGTCCATGATTTGATATCCCCTTCGAATGTATAGAGTTTTCTGATGCGCTCCATTTTATTGATTTCAGAAACTATAATGACCTTTCGCGCGCCATGCTGTTTGGCTAATTTGAGGGCATCTTTATCTTTTTCCACAACGCCACGATGACAGACTTCAATTGCCAAATATAAGTCTCCGTTTTTGTACCAGAGGCAATCAATCTGATACGGGAAGTCAGGCATTCCCAACGGCACCCCCTCAGTAATCACGTCAAAACCAGACCATTCACCTATCCTCCGAAGCATATCTACCGTTGCGGAATGTAATGAATTGGCATTCAAATGCCCCTCCTCCGCTAATTGCTTATACTTCTCTTCAAGCGTTTTGATTTCAATAACTGAATTAAAACGAGTGGGCGGAATCTGTAAAAGGGTCTTTGATTCTGAAATAAGGAAATCATAACGGTTCAGATAATCCGTAATATCGTATTGCCCAAAGAAGCGTAAAAACCAAACACCATTGCGCAGTTTTATTTGGGGTTTAAATTCTTTGAAATCGCCGCCCGATGAGAAAATATCGTTAAAAATCTCCATAATCAGCGACAGAGGAACGATAAAAACCCGTTCTGTACTTTCACATATAAACAATTGAAAAAAATGACGGTGGGTATTATAGAGGAAATCGTATTGGTCACGCGGGTTTTTGAAGATGTATTCTCGTTTATAGTTTAAATAAGAATAATCGAGGGCAATACCGATTTCATTGTTCAGTAAAAAGAAGTGCTCACCCCAATCGGGACGGTGCTCAACATTGAACCCCAATGTTTCAATCCGTTTCACGATTTGTTGCTCAATAATCGCTCGTTCTTTTTCCTGTTTCACCTTTGGCATGAAGGCGAAGATAATTAAGGCTTGTGTAACTTACAAATGAAGCCGACGTGAACCCCAAAATACATCTAAAAAGATTTTGATTAACCCTTTGAAGCTATTGAAAAGGGAAGTGAAATAGCTTAATTTTAATAAAAATACTGAGGGGTATCATTTCAAACAGCGAAATGATACCCCTCAGTATTCTTTTTAAAACCCTCAATTTATTGCTTCAATATTTTGATTGAGCCTTGTCCTTTATCCGTTTTTAGGGTTATAAAATAAACGCCATCAATCAGCCCCGATAGGTTAATTTGTCCGCTTGACCCCCTCAGTATATCTCGTTTTAAAACTTGCCCTAAGATGTTAGTGACAATAACTTGAGCCTCAACATTTTTATCCAAATCAATCGTTACCCAATCATTTGTGGGATTTGGATATGCTTGAAATGAAAGGTTTTCAATCTCTTTCGTGGGTGTTGAAAACGAGAATTCTGTCATTGCTGTATTGGTTATTACAGGCTCATTAAAATCGAAATATATAGCAGCTTTATTCAAAATACTGTCTTTTGAATAGTTGGTTTTATCTTTAATATTATTGATTTTGTATTTTATAAAACCATGGCTGCAAGCCTCTTTTGTAGTAGAATCTACAAGATTGATATTATTAAAAATCCATTTTACTACAGGATTTGAAGTTGTGCTATCTGAAACTACCCTCATCTCAAATGCATGGCTTGCGGTAATCATTTCGAGGGAAGTAATATCTAATTTTTCACTTAATGTATCAATTACTTCTACTCGATAGGCTTCTGCATTCCCTGTATTTTGGAAACGAATGGTGTAGGTCAGAGGAATTATAGATTCGCGAATCGTCCCTTTTTGAATGACTTTTTCAATATCAACCGCAATGTCGTTAGGGTCGAATGAACCACGAACTTCCATATTTGAAATACCTTTATTATTAGTAGTGTCGATATCCATTCCGCTGCTCAGAATACCATTATAATCAATCTTAGTAAAATAACTACGGGGCGCATTTACGGATGTTTTAATCGTCAGTGTAATACTTTTGCTTTCAAATGGACGTAAATTCGTGAAATTCCAACTCATATTGTTTCCATTAATATTGGACGGGTCAATATCGGTACTCATCAATGATAGGTACTCGTCTAATTTTACAACTAAATTGCCATTCACATTAGAAGTACC
Source organism: Saprospiraceae bacterium (assembly GCA_031381715.1). GTDB lineage: Bacteria > Bacteroidota > Bacteroidia > Chitinophagales > Saprospiraceae > JAAFJT01. The sequence goes on along the minus strand of JANMYC010000975.1, from coordinate 1,943 downwards.
TTTGTTGGTATATGTCAATTTAGTGATTGACTCAAATCCTGGGCGTGCATTACCTTGCTCAACGGATACCATTAAATCATTGACTGGGCTGATTGCCTTTAACGCAAAGTCTTGATTATCAATGCGTTGGTTATAAATATTGGCAGTAAAGACGGCTTTACTGAGGGGTGATAATGTATAGAGTCTCGTATTTAGCACAGGTGTTATTTGATAGCTTTTAGAGGTGTCTACGACGGTTTGATAATCGCCAAAAGCATTGGTGAACACTTCATTTTTATCATTTATTTTAACTAACATATTGGGTACACCTTTTTCGCCAGCATTAAAAATGCCATCGCCATTATCGTCAATAAATATTTTACCCGATAAATATCCTGCTTGAATGGTCACTACACACTTTGCTTTTGAGCATAGATTTTGACTATCACAAACTTCATAATAAAATGAATCTATACCTGCGAAGAAGTATTGAGGCAAGTACAAAAACTTTCCATCATTCCACATTTTTACGCTTCCATTTTTAGGATTTTGTGAAATAATATAACTTTCCGTATTCAAGTCATTATCAATATCCGAATCATTCAAAGCTACGTTTCCTTTCAAAGCGGTATTAAAAGTAGTAATAAAGTCTTCGCCTAAGAGTGTCGGTTTATGATACACTTTTTTAACTGAAATGAAAACCCAAGCCGTATCGCAAAGCCCAGTGGTATCACAAACAGTATATGAAGCTGTATCCGAACCAATGAAATTCGCATTGGGTGTGTAAAGGAAACTACCTTCTTCTTTAAGTATAAAAACGCCCTTTTTTGTGGTTTTTAGCACTTTAAAACTATTGATTTTCAAGTCATTATCTACATCAAAGTCGTTGGCGGCGACCGTATTACTGAGGGGTTCGTTTTCATTGGTAGAGAAATAATCATCTTTTGCAACGGGGGCATGTTTTACAGGTACATCTTTTACCGTAAAGAAAATGAAAGCCGTATCACATAAGTTAGTCGAATCGCAGATAATATAAGATGCTGAATCCGAGCCAACGAAATTATTTTGAGGCAAATAAGTGAAATTACCGTTATTATTCAAGCTCAAAGTTCCCTTGTTTGGACTTTTTAAAAGTCTAAAACCATTAATTTGAATGTTATTATCGGCATCTTTATCGTTGGTGGCAACTGAACCTGCTACAATTGTATTTTTTAAAGTAGTAAAATTATCATCCGCAGCAATCGGTGTATTTTGAGGATTAACGGCTAATACCGTAAAATAAATGGAAGCTGTATCGCAACCATTGATATTACAAATGCCATAATCTGCTCGATCAGTGCCCACAAAATCCTTTGCGGGTGTGTAGGTGAAAATACCATTATTATTGATATTTATTATTCCATTTTGTGGATTACTAACAATTAATACAAGCATTATTGGGCTACCATTATCTGTATCATTTCTCAAAGCTGAGCTTGAAATAGTTGTGTTAGATGGTAAAGTAATGTAATCGTTGCTTGCTAAAGGCGATAAAGTGGAACTATTGATTACTGAAATATAAAATAGGGTTGTATCGCATTCTCCTAAATCAGTACATACTTGAACCGCCAGTGTATCTTTTCCAATGAAATTACTGAGGGGTGTGTATTTTAAATTAGCATTCGCATCTAAAGTAGCTGCTCCGGATTTAGGCGTTCGGATAATTGATGCGTTTATGATATTTCCTCCGGGTTTTAAAATTTCATTACTGATTAAAGGTGTGTTTTTAGGGGTTTCGATATTTATAATTTTCAAACTGCTTAAACTGGCGTCTGCATTTTCAACAACAAATATAAGATTTGCCGTATCACATAAACCTAATTCATCGCAAACGCTGTAAGTGAGCGTATCCCTGCCAAGGATATCTTTTGCACGATAATAAAACGTTCCTTCTCGAGTACCTTGAAAATAACCCTTTTGAGTGT
>JANMYC010000966.1:0-4972 GCA_031381715.1 Saprospiraceae bacterium | reverse complement strand
AAGGGCAAATACTCAATTTGGTATAATTCAATAAAAACTTTGGGTCATTGACAACAGCTTTTACTGAATCCATTAATTGCCAAGTTTTACCAAAATCATCAGATCTCTGTATTTGGAAAGCAAAAGCTGTATTGTTAGCGTTGAATCGATAGCGATAACTTGAGTAAATCCTATCCGAATTACTCGAATTTGCATAATCTGCCCCCATAAAAAACAGGTTATTGGGTGGCGTAAATGGAGAAGTGTAATTAGTGATGAGAGATTGCGTCCAAGTTGTGCCGCCGTCGGTTGATTTATAAATACCGTTGGTTTTTACTACCACTACTTCCTGAGTGCGCGTCGGATGCACCCACAGGTTCATAATAAATGTACCCGTTCCAAAATTGGCGTTGATGAGTGTCCAATTATCCCCCCCATCGGTTGTTTTATATAATCGACTGCCTATGCCATTGCCATACCAACCACCTCTTCCGTCTCTATCACCGACGGCAACATAAACAATATTGGAATTGGCTTGGTCTATCGCAATATCACTGACCTCCATAATGGGCAAGGACATGGAGATATTGCGCCAAGTTTGCCCACCATCCCAAGTTTTCCAAATACCACCTGTAGAGGTGCCCACCCAGATATTACGCTTATCCCACACCGAAAACTCAATGCAATTGATGCGACCCAATCCGGAGTTATCCAATGATTTTTCACCTGAACCACCCGTTTCACTGTAAGGTTGCTCTTCTGGATTACTCACTGGACCCAGCAAACGCCAATTGGCATCTTGATTATTAAAATTACTGACGGGCGTATGAGGGTTTGTGCTTTCATATTCTACGAATGCCTCAAGGCGTTTATGAGCATCAATAGGGATTTCATTGATGTCATTATCCATCTGCATTCTGTACAGTTGGCGTTGATATTTCGCTTCATTATCGTCCTTGTCTCGGTCATTTTTTTTCCTTGGGTGATCTTTTTCCCAATTATCAAAAGCAATAGTTAAGTCGTTTACAGTTGCTTTTTCAACGGGTACGTTAAGGTACGGGCTTCTTAGCCAAGCAGCTAATTGCTCAAATTCTCCCCTTCCCACCGAAGAGCTTTGTGCTGTTATGGGTTTCGCCGGGGCTTCTTTTTCAGGTAAAACGCTTGGTAAAGCTTTATCGTTGTCCTTACCTTTTTGAGCGTTTAAAGAAGTGATGCAGTAAAAGGTTGCTAAGAATAGGAGTTTGGTTTTAATTTTCATGATTTCATTTTTTAAAAAAAAATAGATGGGTTAAAAAAAGGATAGTATGCTTAGTTAATTCCATACAAAAGTGACTCAGCTTTTTTGTAGGTAAAGTTTAAAATGAAGCATGCTTAAGCAGAAAAATTTTTGGGACTATATTAGATGAAAGAAGTGAGGCTATGATGCAAAGAATACATAGTTAATGCACCTTATGCTTTTGAATCATATTGGGTGAAAATGGCAAATTCAGGAAAAGATGGTTTTTGTGATGAATAGGTTTAAAAGACAATTGGGAAACTGAGTAGGTTGACATGATATTTTTTGGAGTTTAATGAAATAATTTTCAATATAACAAACAAACTTACATTAATGTAGTGAATAAGTCAAGGTCTTATTATCCATTATTAAATTTTTATTCATATTTATTTTAATGTAAAATGAGATAAGAATGATGCTTATCGAGTAAAAGAATATCGATAAATCAATGTTATTAAACATGAATATTATGCACATCTATTAAAATATTTGTAACTTTGGTTGACATTGAGTATTTTATTTTTAACACTGAGTTTCAAAATTACCCCCTCAGTATGAGACGATAATTTTATTTAAATTTAATACATTTTAACCTCATTTTTAACCATTTTATCGAAAAATCAATGAAAAAGAACATTAAAGTTAATTTCGGGAAAGGTGCTTTTGTGTTAGAAAAAAGTAAAAAATACATTGGCGTCAAACAATCTAAAACCCGGGCGTTAGGCGAATCTTCTGAATTAGATGCTTCCACTAAAGAGGTTTTGCACGCCAATTTAGGTGGTTTTAAAGTCATTGCCCTTGAACCTGAAAAAGGAAAGCGGGCGGCTATTAATACCCAACTTGATGGAATCCGCGCTTTGGAAGAGGTTGATATTGGTACCCATGTTTATCACATCGAAGGCAGTAATAAACCTCTTGTGCCCACGGGTTCTATCTACATAACGTTCGGTGAAAATGTTACAGAACAGCAGCAAGAGGAGATATTGGCTAAATATTTTTTAGGCCTTAAAAAACGCCGAAGTGAGAATAAAGTCATCGCATCCGTAACGCCAGACTCTTCTAACCCCTTAAAATGTGCAGCTATTTTACAACGACTCAAAGCAGTGGAATGGGCTGAACCCGATATGGATACCCCCCTCAGTCAGTACGCCTTTTCGGAGCCTACTGCAAGCCTTTGGGGGCAAATGTGGCATTTAGAAAATAAAGGTAAAATACCTGATAATCCTCGATTGCACATGAAAACTGGGGCAGATGCCAAAGTAGTGGAAGCTTGGAAATTGTTGGATGGCTATGGTAATCCCAATTTAAAAGTGGCGGTAATTGACATCGGTTTGGACTTAGAGCACCCTGATTTTCAAGGTAAAATAGTTGAACCGTGGGATTTTTGGAGCAATTCAAGCACATTATTATCCAATGATCCGCAATTCACGCACGGTACGCCGTGTGCCAGCGTTGCCATTGCACCCGAAAATGGTGGCATGTGCGGTGCAGCTCCCGCCGCTCGATTGATGCCTTTGAGTGGAACGAGTTACAGTATCGAAGGAACCGAAGCCATGTTCAATTATTGCATTGAAAAAGGAGCCGATGTGATAAGCTGCTCTTGGGGCACTACCGACCTATCCTTTGCATTGAGTGCCGATAAAATAGCCATAATCGCTAAAGCTGCCAAAGAGGGTAGAGGAGGGAAAGGCTGTGTCATCTGTTATGCTGCGGGCAATGAAGGCGAAGAATCCTTAAATGTCTATGGCGAGCATCCCGACGTGATATGCGTGGGCGCCACTACCTGCGATGATGAACATCCGGATTACTCAAATATGGGTCCCACTCTTACTATTTGTGCACCGTCAAATGGTGGTTCTGTACCCATTTTAGCGGCAAGGGCTTCATGGGATACTGGTTTATCGGATAGAAATGGTGCCGAAAAATGGTATTATGGAGATGGCATTGATAGAGGTAATCGATACCAACACTTTGGTGGTACGTCGAGTGCTACGCCACTTGTAGCTGGCATTTGCGCGCTCATTCTCTCTGCTAATCCTAATCTGACTGCAAAAGAAGTGAAACAGATATTGATAGATACCGCCGATAAAGTAGGCGAATCGAGTGATTATGATGGCATGGGACATTCTTTAAAATATGGTTTTGGGCGGGTCAATGCTGCCAAAGCTGTTCAAGAAGCCTTGAATCGGAGATGAAATACCCCTCAGTATTTTTCAATTTAAAAGCCGTTTCGAGCATATCGGAACGGCTTTTAATATGAATTTCGGTTAAAAAGCAGAATTAAGCTCTAAATATCATTAAAAATCTAAATCAAGATTATCTTTGAAACATGGCTTCAAGATGCCCGAACTGCCAATTTTAACAACAAATTTTTCGATGATAAAAAGAGATAAATACCTACTTGTGTGGGCAACGTTCCTTCCGTTTCAAGCGGGTTTGATTGCCATGTTGACTGTTTTACATTTCAACTTGATGTCAACCAATATAGCAGGGCATTTTCCAAGAGCTTTTAAGGAGTTATTGGGGCATAACACAACGCAGGGCTTGAGTATATTGAGCAATATTGGTATTTACTTTTTAGGTGCTCTTTTAACGGCATACTGGGTCACTCGATTCGCTAATAATCGGTGGATGATGATGGTGCCTTATTCCGTAACTTTTTTAATTTTAATAATCGCTACCGCTGCACCCATAACAGATGGATTCAAACTCAATCTTCTGTTTTTCACAATGGCTAATCAAAACGTATTTAGTGCCTTTATTACTGAGGGGGTCGTCAAACCTTCACAAATGACAGGTATTTTGATTGATTTAGCCCAAAATATTGTAAAATGGGTAACCCTTAAAAACCATACTTTGCCGATAATTAAAGCACAAATAGTATTAATTTTGAGTTTTTCAATGGGCCTAACCGTTGCTTTTTTAATGGATAATTCATTGGTTTTTCCGACGTTTTTTATAGCCATAGCTGTGCAATTCATCATTCTATGTCTTTTATATTTGAAAAGAGTCGGACAATGAGATATACTGAGAGCCTGCCCCGATTACTCGGCGGGGATATTTTTCTATATTTGTGAGGCAGTATTTAAGCGTTTAAATCGCTTCTTATTGAAAAATTTAAAACCCTAATTTTGAAACTATACACAATTTTTTTTAGAGCCACGAATTAACTAATTTCATTAATTTACGTGTTGACAAATTGAGCTAATTTCACCAATTTAATTGCTCTTAAGGGCAATTTCGTAAAATTCGATAAAATTATCGACATCTAAATTGGTGAAATTAGTTAATTCGTGGCTTAATAATTTTTATGTATGGTTTCAAAAACCCAATCCTAATCTTATTTTCCTCATTTTCAAAATCTTAAAATATGACGATGGATTTAAAAATACTCAAAAAGCATTTTTTAATAACAGGTTTGATGCTGCTCTTACTCTTTATGATTCATGATTCGGCTTTTGCTCAAAATGGTGCTCAGTCTGCATTAAAATTGAAAATGGATAAGCTCGCTCAAAGTGTTGAACCGAAAGTAATCGCTTGGCGTCGTGATTTTCATCAAAATCCTGAATTATCGAATCGTGAAACCCGCACCGCAAAAATTATTGCTGACCATCTCACTTCATTGGGTATGGAAGTGCGGACGGGCATTGCTAAAACGGGTGTAGTGGGTGTTTTAAAAGGGGGAAAAGCGGGGCCTACAGTGGCTTTACGAGCGGA
>JANMYC010000959.1:0-3496 GCA_031381715.1 Saprospiraceae bacterium | reverse complement strand
CTTTTTGAATATGTTCCGTCACATCCAAAAGCGGATGCCCCACATAATCTACTTCAAATCCGTATTTATGGTAAAAATCTTTTTCAAAAGGCAGGATGCAGAACATTTTATCCACTGTTGCCTTGATGCCATGCACTCGAGAAGTATGCCATGCCCATATCTGAGGAGAAATGTAATAAAAAGTGCGAAAATGCTTACTTTTTGCCCATTTTGCAATCCTCAAATTAAAACCGGGATAATCGATAAAAATAACCACATCGGGTTGAAATGCTTCAATGTCTTTTTTACAAAAATCAATATTTCTCGAAATAGTACGAATATTTTTAACCACCTCCACAAAACCCATAAATGCCAAATCACGATAATGCTTCCTCAATACCGCACCAGATTCCTCCATCAAATCCCCCCCCCAAGCCTGTATTTGAGCTTCATTATCTGCTTTTTTTAAGCCTTTTATCAAATTTGAGCCGTGCAAATCACCTGAGGCTTCGCCCGCAATTATGTAATATTTCATTTAAATTATTCTATCAAGTGATTGCCAAGTAGAGGTTTCCCAATCGTAGTTCTCCATATTATTATACTTTTTTTTGTAATCGTAAACCGATTTTTGGGCGTAAGCATGACCCGGGTAATGGTACATTTTATGGTTTTCGATGGCAAATTCTACCTCAGAAATCAGAGTATATGTCCCCAGGCTTCGGTGCTTTTCGTTGTGGTCGTACATCGCCAAAGTACTGTATTGTACTGAGGGGGTAATATCAAAAAAGCTACACGCCACTAATTTATCGCCTTTATAAAGCGCAACTTCGTAGGTCGGGAAAGGTTTATCAGTACCCGAAACCCACGTAAAAATGGACCCCTCAGTAAAAAAGCGCCCAGAATACCAATTATCGAACATTGTAAGTTTTTCATCGTCAATAAATGCGGGGCGAAATACGCGCCTCAAATCTTCATTTCTTCGTTTAATAATCCTTTGGCTTTTTGAAAAAGAGAAATCTGTTAAATTATACCGCAACGGCATAAGTTGATAAGCTGTCAAATTATCTTCAAAAATGCTTTGAAAAACGTCAAAACGCCGATGAAAAAAGAAAGACCCAACTCTATCCCAGCCGGAGTTCAGCAACCCCTCCCAATCAGATAATGTCATTTCGTCTCGTTCTAAAAATTCGTTAACGTCTTTTAGCATAATATTGAAGCGTGTTTTAGGATTTTCAAAATCATTACATTCAACTACAATAGCGAGCAATTCTTTTTAAAATCCTGTGTTTAAGTTGTTCATTTTGTTTATAAAAATATCAATAAAATTTTCAACGATGTTAAAAACCATCATTATCTATCTCAGCATGTTTCACTTCGGCAATACCCGGATTTTGAGCAACATGGTTTTCTACATCCGATAAAGACATCCAGGTGTTCGAAATCCAATCAAAAAATTCTGTGTTATCAAACTTCTTTTTATAGTCAAAAAATGAGGGTTGATAATAGGCATAACCCGGATAGTAAAACTTTTTCTTTTTTTCAATGGCATATTTTAGCTCCAAAACCATTGTGTAAATCCCCAGACTTCGTTTGGATTCTTCCAAATCGTACATAGCGTAAGTGCTTGATAATGAATTCTTTGTGATATCAATAAAGCTACACGCTATGAGTTTACCTTTGTTATATACGCAGAGTTCCCACGTTTTGAAAGGGCGATTGGGTTCTGGTGAAACAAAATTAAAGATAGAATCAGGCTTTTGAAATTTGAACTTTTCAATGTGCTGATAAAACAATTCATGCTTTTCCATTTCATCTTGAAAAGGGCGAAAAACATGCGTCAAATCTTGATTTTTATTAAAAATTTTGCGCTGACTTTTACTGAATTTGAAGCCTTTTAAACGAGAACGCAAAGGTAAAACATAGTTTAAATAGCCCTTTTCATCAAAATCGTGACTGGTTCTGAACAATAACTTACCATTATGCCGCCAACCCTCAGCCAGCAATTCCTCCCACCGTTGTAATGCCATTTTTTCGGCATTAAACATGTCACTCACTTGGTAAACGGGATTTTTAAAATAGAAAATAATATTATCCATCGAACGATTTAAATCTTTACTGTAATTCGGCATTTGGGTGAAAGCTTTCCAAAAGTATTATCCCGAGTCCTCGGGATGGAAAGTTGTGCTTCGATTTTAGACTTTTCCACTCAAAAATGCTTGAAATACTGAGGGGGGTATTTAAAAATTGTGAATCATTTTTTCATATGCGAAATTGCTGAAATCTTTGCAGCAATTCCGCATTTGCCTTTTTTGTCATTCTGAGCGTAGCGAAAGAATCTGTGGTTATAGAAAATAATTGATATTAAGATTCTTTCGCTGCGCTCAGAATGACAAAAAACTTCGCTTTCTTTCCAAACAAGAAATTACTAAAATCATTAAGATTTTAATGCTAACTAACTGTTTTCCAACTCTTTATATATTTCAGCGCCAAACCATACAATCCACAAAACGCTCAAACCAACAGTGGTCAAGACAACGCCTCGGATGGATTCCCCTGCCCTATTTTTCCTAAATTGACGAATCAAAAGCATGTTGAAACAGATAGAAATGAGCGCTAATGTTCTGACTTTAAAAGGTAGAGAAGAAACTTGGGTGATACCGTTGAGAATACCGAAAACTATGATTGCCAATAGTAAGGATAAACCGATACCAATTTGCAAATTATTGCGTCTAAATATCATTATTGAGCTTTAATTTAAGTGGCTAAAACGTAAAGATACTGAGGGGGTGTCAATTTCGGAAAATAAAAAAGGCAAAAAGCATACATAAATGCTTTTTACCTCAATTTTTTACTAAACAAGCTATTAAAACAAAAATCAAACAAATGCTCTATCGAATTTTTTCATTCTTTCTTCTTTTTTCATTAGCTGCTCTTCCAACATATCAGCCCAAAGAGTAATATATATTGCAACGTCCTCTTTCACGTTATGTTTCAAATAAGTCGGAAAAGGTAAGCGATCCAGCACATTTTTATCAGAAAGGCGTTCAAGTTTTTTTAAATCATCAATATCGAAGCCCATATCAAGCATAGCTGCTACCACATCATCGAATGGCAGACCGCTTGTCGGACAATAATCGTTCAATTGATCATTCCAATCGCCCGCTTCATTCTGCATGGCGAATTGATGAATATCGGCTTTTGAACGCGCCGTAATGACTTGCGCCAAATGCCCGCAATTGCACGCCCCCATGTGCCCCCATTGATAATTAGGGCTGTTGACAATGCGGTCGGCGGTTGTCCGCAAAATGTTTACTATTTTTTCGTTAGCTCTTGCCATTGTTTTTGAATTAAAAATTAAGAATTAAGAATTAAAATGGGCGGTTAATTGATTGTGGTGCGTTGTCTTTTGCTGTAAAAGTACCCCCTCAGTATTTTGAACAAACAACGTCCCTTTTAAATTGTTCAAACGCTACACACAGAACTTATTTACTCGGAATCAATTGAGGTACTTATGGAA
>JANMYC010000957.1:0-2731 GCA_031381715.1 Saprospiraceae bacterium | reverse complement strand
CCGAATAAATTAAAAAATTGTAACTTTGCCATTGGCGAATTTTTAGATTATTGAATTGTTTAGCAACTCATCAGTAACTAATTATTCGCCAAATTTTTGGCAGTACATCATATTATAAATTTATACGCTCAGTAGCGTAATTAAAAAACTAATCCCGTGAAAGATAATAATTTGAAATTAGGACTTAAAGAAAATTGGCAACAATTCACTTTATTGGTGATTGTTAATGCTTTTGTTGGTGGAATGGTCGGTTTAGAACGTTCCATAATTCCACAATTAGCAGAATTAGAATTTGGCTTATCCTCAAAATCGGCAATTCTATCTTTTATCGTGGCTTTTGGCGTTACAAAAGCGATAGCAAACTATTTTACAGGACGATTAGCCAATAAAATAGGGCGTAAAAACTTATTGATTATAGGGTGGTTTTTGGCTTTACCGATACCCATTTTATTAATTTATGCCAATAGTTGGGCATGGATTGTAGTTGCCAATGTCTTATTAGGCATCAGTCAAGGGCTAACTTGGAGTAGTACCGTTGTGATGAAAATGGATTTAGTAGGCGAAAAACAACGTGGTTTAGCAATGGGCATAAACGAATTTGCAGGGTATTTGGCAGTCGGAATTGTGGCATTTTTAACGGGTTATATTGCTCAAAATTACGGTATTCGACCTTATCCATTTTATATCGGTATTGTAATATCGGTTTTAGGACTTCTATTAACCTTGATATGGGTCAAAGACACCCGGACTTTTGTTTCGCAAGAAGCTAAAACTTCCACAGTCTCAAAAACCGAAAATGTTTTTTGGACAACAACTTTTACGGATAAAACATTAAGTTCCGTTACACAAGCAGGGCTAATAAACAATCTCAATGACGGTATGGTTTGGGGTTTATTGCCCATTTTATTACTACAATTACGGTTTGATAATCAGCATATCGGCATTATTACCGCCATTTACCCAACAGTTTGGGGCATAGGGCAACTTATAACTGGTAAGTTATCAGATATAATTTCTAAAAAGAAAATGCTCTTTTGGGGTATGCTTTTACAAGGTATCGCTATCATTTCATTACCTTTTTTGAAAGACTTTATTACATTAGCCTTACTTTCAGCATTTCTTGGAATAGGTACAGCCTTAGTTTATCCAACATTTTTATCCACAATTGCCCAAGCCACAAACCCAAGCCAACGGGCTGAAAGTATAGGCACATTCAGACTTTGGCGAGATTTGGGCTACGCTTTGGGGGCGATTATTTCAGGCGTTACCGCAGATATTTTTGGGATTCAATATGCTATAATATTAATAGGAATTTTAACAGTCATATCCGCAATAATTATTCAAGTGCGTATGCCCAAAAAGTTATAGGTTTGCAGAATAACGAAAAATACTGAGGGGGTAATTGGTAACTTAGTTTATACAAATTGTTGGATATATTTAGATAATACTACTGACCTGTTAAATGTAGGTTGAGATAAAAATACCAGAAAATACCGTATTCGAGATTAAGAATTTATACCTTTTAAAGATGTTATTATCCACATTTGATTCGTATTAAATTCGATTATTATCCGAATGCAATCCGTTTAAAGCGCACTATAGGTGAATTCAATATTCAAATAAAATGCACTTAAATATGCATTTTATCTTATCTCTAAATCTCTCCCTATCATTACATTTTATGAGTAATATTTTTGGGTGGAAATTGAAATATCACTGCATATTTAACATAAATATAATTATAATTTGTAAATATATTGTTATTTTAGAGGGGCTTGAGGGGGATTTGCATGAGTTTTAACGCAAAACAGACCTATAACAAGCGTGTAACTTTAGTAAAACTCAATAAGGCAATAATCGGTTTTATTTAAAATGTGAACTTTCAGATAGCCCAGCATTTGCGCGTTAAAAAGCGCGTAAATACTGAGGGGGTACTTTTATCACACGGGAAGATAAATATCAAACTGGGCACCTTTGTTTATTTCACCAGTGGCGATAATGTAGCCATTGTGTGATTCTACAATTTTTTTGCAAATGGCAAGTCCAATGCCCGAACCAGCGTATTGGTTGGCATGAAGCCTGTGAAATACTTTGAAAATATCGTTTTTAAAGCTATTATTGAAGCCAATGCCATTATCAACAAAAGAAATTTTGAACCATTGTTTTAGCGATTCGCCCGCGATAGTTGCAGGATTATCAGTCGTTTTTGTGCTGCTTATTTTTATAATCAGCGGTACATCTGGGTTTGCGAACTTGATAGAATTGCTGATAATATTTACAAACAACTGTTGCAACTGAAAGTTAATGCCATTGACAGTGGGTAAATTGCTTATGTCAATAGTAGCCCCTTTTTCCTCGATTTCTTCTTTCAAATCCATGACCACTTCTTTGACAACACTATTCAGGTCCACCTTCTCAAATTTTGCATCTTCGTACATTAAACTTGCATAAGAAACTAGTGCTTCAATGAGCCGCTGCATTTTGGCGGCGGAAGCTTGCATACGCACAATATTCGTATTTACAGTACCCGGAATTTCATGGCTGTATTTTTCTAAAATAATGGAAGCGTATATCTGTATTTTTCGTAAAGGCTCTTTCAAATCATGCGTGCTTATCCAATTCATGTTAGCCAACTCATCATTGGCTTTTTGGAGTTTTTCATTGAGGCTGCGGTATTTTACTTCTTCTTCTATTAAATCAATCAGGTGCAATTGCCTTTGTATCACCAAGG
>JANMYC010000954.1:0-1768 GCA_031381715.1 Saprospiraceae bacterium | reverse complement strand
CTCTCCCAATCGTTTTTGATTTTCAAAAATCTTTTCTCAAATGCACTCAAAACATTTTGATTTTGAGCTTTATAAGCTGGGAAAAGTCGGTCTAATTCTTCAATTAAGCCCATTCTAAAATCAAAACTATCGGTGCATCCGCATTCTTTTATTTCCTGTCGCAGCTCTTTTACTTCTTGTTTAAAATCTTCAATTTGGCTGGCAAGGTCTTCGTTATCATCGTTTTGATAAGTATTTCCGTAACTTGTCTGCTTGTTTCTGTTGTTATTCCTTGTATTATTGCGATTATTATTCAATGGTTGAATATTGTTAAAGCCACCATTTCTATTAAAACCTTTGCCATATTTATTCTTCACAAAACCTCTTTTAGCCAATTCGTCGGCACTCATTTCTTTACCATTTAAATAAGCCTTATCATCTATAAAAGAGATGGTTTCGATATAATTGCCCTTTTTATCATAAACTTTTACCGTAGCATTGCCATCAGCATCTTTGTCATAAACCGTTTTTATACCATCATTATCAATGGAGGTAACAACATCACCATCAATATACGTTTTTGAAATTTTACCGTTCTGGTTGTTATCTATAGTTGTTATACCGTTTTTATTACTTCTTACGGTATTGGTATTTCCATTACTATCTTCTGATTGAACGATGGTGTTAGCCCCGTCATTTGTGGTCGAAATAGTTGATTTGCTCTTTAAATTTCCTCTATTATCGTAGTTTTCTGCGCGAGTTACACCGTTTTTATCGGTTATTACTTTATTCACATTGCCATACTTATCGGTAGTGGTAACGATTTGAGAGTTGTCGTCGCCATGCTCAATCAATACCGTGCTGCCGTCTTTGCCCTTAACCTTCATGCTACCGTCGTTGGTCTCGCTGAATACAACGTCACCACCGCCTATTTTATCAATATCAATCATGTCAGTCAGATTATCCAAACGGATTTCTTGACCAGGCTTTTTAACTATACCCGAAAATTTAGCTTTAACAGATTCTTCGTTGGCTTCGTTTTTTCTTAAAATCTTATTCGTTAATTTCTCAAAATTGGGAATATCACTCTCCGCAATACTGACACCGTTCACTACCAATTTACTGATTTTGTTGTCCTTCACAGTCATTTTTACTTTCTGAATATTGTCTTCGTAATTGTAATCACCGTCTTTTGAAGCAGTAGGGATGGTGTCTGAAAGCGGATTTAACTGATTGATATTCATCTGATTGTCTCGCATACTGAGGAGGGTGTTATCCTCCGTCAAGTTACTACCAAATGACAAACCAATGATTAAAAAGATTAAAATTGAGGTGGCTGTTAACTTTTCCATGACATTTGTTTTATTATTAGGTTGATTTAAAATTCGTTGCATACGTATCATTAATTGGCTTTTTCTCTGTCCCGCAAAAGCCAGAGCAGGAGTCATCGGGAAATATGCCATCTCTTGAATTGCCACTAAGGCTCTGGCATAATTCATTTTATTCTGAATCAAATTAATTGCAATATCATCACAGGCACTTTCACGCTCGTTTCGCACTTGGCTCGAAAGCCACCAAACTGCTGGATGAAAGAAAAATAAGGCTTCAATCACACTTTGTAGTATATTAAAAATGTAGTCTTTACGCAGTATATGAGCCAGTTCGTGCGCCAATATTGCTTCTACTTCCTCAGGTGAAAGGCGGTTGATAACGCCCATTGGGAACAAAATCATGGGTTTTAAATGTCCCAAAACCATGGGCGTTCTCACCATTGCCGATTCTACCAATT
>JANMYC010000909.1:0-3710 GCA_031381715.1 Saprospiraceae bacterium | reverse complement strand
AAAATTTTTAACATAAGCGCTTAAAAAAGGGGGAAGAAAGGGAGGAAATTCTAACCTAAATTAAGAGACTTCAATTTAGGAGCTTTTATCCATGTTGTCAATACCACAAAAAGGGTCAATGTGCCTCCAAACACCACAGATGGCACTAATCCCATAAATTTTGCCGCCAAACCTGACTCAAATGCACCCAATTCGTTGGATGAACCGATAAAAAGACTGTTGACTGAGGATACTCTACCACGCATTTCATTGGGCGTGAAAAGCTGAATAATGGTACCTCGGATGACCATGCTGACGTTGTCAAAGAAGCCTGTACCCGCCAACTTGATGAGTGAAAACCAATAATTGCGGGATAATGCGATAAGTATGGTGCAGACCCCAAAGCCTGCCACGGAGATGAGAAGTATTTTACCTGAGTTTTTGACGGGCGGATTATACACTAAATAAATAGCCATTATCAAAGCGCCAACGGCGGGAGCGGCACGCATGATACCCAAACCTTCGGGACCCATTGCTAAAATATCTTTTGCAAAAGCGGGCAACATGGCTACTGCTCCACCAAACAAAACGGCGAACATATCCAGTGCCAGTGATGCTAATATTACTTGGTTTTTAAATACAAAATCAGTCCCCGTTTTTACGCTGTCAAAAAAACCTTCTTTGGGAATATTATTATCGACAACGGGTTTTTCATGGCGGCTTTTAATGGATAAAATGAATAAAAAACCGATTAATGCCAATACCGTTACGATTAAATAAGAGGACGATGCACCTTTGCTAATGCCGTATAAAATCCCTCCGATGGCAGGACCACCGATACTTGAAATATGCCAACTCATGGTGCTCCACGTGGCAGCACTCGTGTACAGTTCAACGGGTACGAGTTGAGCCGCAAAAGCTGACTGGGCGGGCCCCAAAAAACCTCTCACCAAACCCGTGAGGCTGATGATGAAATAAATGGGCAAAACTCCGTAATTGTCTATAATTTCGACATAGTGCGTACTAATCAAGTACAGGCAAAATGCACACATCGCGTAGAGGAAGACGCAGGTTTGCATGATTTTCTTTCTATCAATAATATCGGCTATATAACCGCCAATAAGTGTCACTACTAAGAAGGGTGCAAACTCTGCCAAACCTATTAATCCCAACGAAAAAGTATCTTTTGTGTATTCATAAATCTGCCAACCCACTACCGTTCCCAATACGTTGACACCGAACGTGATAAAAGTTCTTGCAATGATATAACTGCGATAATCCTTGATTTTTAAAACGTCGTAGGCAGAAGATTTCATAATATAAAAAGACTAATTATCGGGTATGAAAAGGTAGAATAAAATGTGTATTTTAAAGTTTAAAATCCAAAGTCAATTGATAATTGAAAAGATTTTCGTAGCCTTTGCGGGCCATGGGAGTTCTGTCATCATTGAGAGCTTGTCTTTTATAAGTGTTTTTATTGGATGTTAAATCCAAGAAATTATAACTGGCTCTTAATCTAAGCGCCATTCTATCGCCAAACCAATACGCAACGTCACCATTCAAACCCACATTATATCTATTAAAAGGACTGCTTACTTTAGTGCGCGTTTCGTAATATGCGCCCATTGTTTTGGGTATTTTTATGGTTTCGCCGTTTTCAGTGAAGGTTTTACCGGATAGTTCTACAGTCGTTATTTTATCATTGTTGTACTTATATACCAAATCAGATGTATAAACGGGAATTTTTGTGCCTCTTTCCGTAGTGCCATCAAAAGTCATTGTTCCTTTTGCATTAGCTCCCACTAATAAGCCCAAATTTACGCCACCCGCTATTTCAAAACCTTC
Source organism: Saprospiraceae bacterium (assembly GCA_031381715.1). Taxonomy (GTDB): domain Bacteria; phylum Bacteroidota; class Bacteroidia; order Chitinophagales; family Saprospiraceae; genus JAAFJT01. Next base: position 1,886 of record JANMYC010000909.1, on the reverse strand, counting down.
AAAACGTTGATAAAACATGACGGGTAATTCAAAATAATACATTTTGGTTTTGAGCGTAGTTGTTTTTTGACCTTTTGCGTAGACTTTATTACCCCCCTCAGTATCAAAGATTTGAAATGATTGCCCAGAGTAATTCCACGTGAAATTTTTACGGGCATAAGTCATTTCAAAACGCACACCCGAGTTGTCGTTGGTTTCGATTTCAGTCATCAAAGCGGCGGTAAAACCATAATCTTGTAGAAACGTTTCCAAGTTTTTTCCCGAGGCATCTTTTTCTGATTTTCCAAAGAATATTGTACGATTGGCGCCTATTTTAAAACTCCGTTCTTGAGCAAGGATATTATCGGTTGGTAATATTAAAATGCTTATAAAAAGCAATAGAGATAATCGAGTGAGTTGTATCATTTTTTAATAGCGATTAAAATCGTTTTATGTTTTTCATTAAAATAAACTGAAAAGAGCCGCAAAGTTAGTTTTATAGAAATGAAAAGTGAAAGACTTGAATAAAAAACTTGAAGTTTTGAGTTTTAAGCTTTTTTCAAATTCAAACTTTTCACAATTTTCATTATCTCCGTTTCCTCCATTTTAAAAATAACAAAACAATATAGAGCTAATAAAAGGGTATTCACGAATAAAGCGATGGTGCTTGAATAGCCAAAAGTCTCCCTCAACATGTCGCTGATGATGTAAATACTGAGGGATAGCGCTAAAAACGAAGCGATCCGTTTGAGCGGGTAGGGCACGGGATAATACTTCTGCCCCAAGCTATAACTCACCCATGCCATGGATAAATAGCAAATCAAAGTAGTCCAAGCACAACCTTCATAACCATATTTTGGAATCCATAACCAATTGAGAATCAATGTGATAATAGCTCCCATAATGCTCACTGCTGCACCCAATCGGGTTTTATCCGTTAGTTTATACCATATCGAAAGATTGTAATACATGCCCAAAAAGATATTAGCCATCAACAAGATAGGCACTACTTTTAAGCCTTCCCAATATATTGGCTTTCTAATAAAATATTTAAAAATATCCAAATAAAGCATCACAACGAGAAAAATAGTGGCGCACACAATTGTAAAATATTGCATCACTTGAGCATAAATTTTTTGTGAATTTTCTTCTTTAGCCCTTGCAAAAAAGAAAGGTTCGGCAGCAAATCGGAAAGCTTGAATGAAAAGGGTAATAAGTATTGAAAGTTTATAATTAGCGGAATAAATACCCGTTTGAAATTCGGCGACATTTTGGTCAGGTATGAGCCATTTCAAAAGTATCCGGTCGAGGGTTTCGTTAATCATGCCTGCGAAGCCCATAAAAATGAGGGGAAATGAATATATCATCATTTCTTCCCACAACTTTTTATTGAATCCTTGGCGTATCATTTGGAATTCTTTCATGAAAAATGGTAAAACCACCACGCTTGAAGCAACATTTGCAATGAACATCCATTTGATATCGACCCCCTCAGTATCCAAAGGTGCAAACAAACCTTTACTCACAAAAAACGGTATGACTAAGTAAAAAAGTAAGTTTAAACCTATATTGACTGCAATGCTCAACAATCGGAGCATAGCAAAACGCATCGGTTCGTTCTGAAATCGCAGCCAAGCAAAGGGAATTGTAGAAATGGCATCCGCTGCTAAAATTATGGTAAAATATGTAAAAAATGACTCTCTGCCTTCGTTTTTAGTCCAATTAGCAATGGGCGTTGAAAATAAAATGATGCATCCACCTAAAACTAAGGAGGATATTAATATTGAAATTAAGGTAGTAGAAAATACTTATTACCCTTTTCATTCAAGCTTTCCGATTTGCTGCCGAACCTTTCTTTTTTGCACGAGCAAAAGAAGAAAATTCACAAAAAATATATGCTCAAGTGA
>JANMYC010000883.1:0-1942 GCA_031381715.1 Saprospiraceae bacterium | reverse complement strand
TAGCTGGGTTAGCTCTATTTTCAATTATTGCTTTTGTATTGTACCGAAGCAATAAAATGAAAGTTAAAGCCAATTTGGTTTTAAAAGATAAAAATGATGAAATAGAAAAAACGGTAACAGAACTCAAAGCGACTCAAGTATCACTCGCCGCAAGAAATGCAGAAAATGAATTATTATTAAAAGAAATCCATCATCGGGTTAAAAATAATCTCGAAGTGGTATCCAGCCTTTTAGCCCTACAGTCCGCTCAAATTGATGACCCCTCAGTACAATCGGCTATGTTAGCAAGCCAAAATCGGGTGCATTCAATGGGTATTATTCATCAGAAACTCTATCAAGGCGAAAATTTAGCAGCTATTGAAATGCGGGATTATTTTATCAATCTCAGTGAGAACATACTCGATTCTTTCAACGCAGATGGACATATCAAGGTGGACTGTGATATGCCAAAATTGGTTTTAGATGTGGATACGGCTGTTTCAATTGGTCTTATCACCAACGAACTTTTGACCAACTCCTTGAAATACGCTTTTAATGAAAAAGAAAATGGGGCAATCAAAATCAGTTTGACTGAAAAAGATACACCCGATAATACTGAGGGGGAATATTTATTAAAAATTTCAGACGATGGTATCGGCAAACCAGTCGATGAAAAAGCAAAAGGCACAGGCTTCGGGACGCAATTAATTAACCTTCTGACAAAACAATTGGACGGCAAATTAACCTACGAAATCAATAACGGAACGATTGTCACTTTGATATTTAAAAAGCCTAAATTAGTAAGGGCATAATGTACAGAGAACATAGTAACACTTTGGAAGTGGAAAGTACTGAGGGGGTCGGAACAGAATTTATGATTTTTTTACCTTACAATTAATAAAAGATAAATATTAATTATGAAACTATATATGTTAGCTATTAAATTACTATTATTAGGGTTGCTTTTCATTTTACCAGCAATAAGCTTGCAGGCACAGACAAAGGTAATAGAGCAACTGCAGAATGAATTAAAGTTACATTCGCAAGAAGATACCTTTAGGGTAAACAGGCTGAATAAACTCGGATTTGAACTTCGTAATAAAAAGCCAAAAGAATCTCAGGCTCTTCATAGCGAAGCATTAATAATCTCCAGAAAATTAAATTATGATTTTGGCGAAGCCAGCTCTTTATTAAGCCTTAGTTTTTATTACCGGTTCAGTGGTGAATACATGGAAGCTATTAGGATTGGAAATGAATCTTTGGAGAAATTTACCCAACTAAAAGATACCGCCAATATAATAGCTATTATTTACAATATGGCTTATATCACTTCTGGTCAAGGGGAATTGACACAATCTATCAACTATAGCTTTGATGCGTTACGGCTTGCAGAAAGAATAAAAAGCTCAAAATGGTTAATACTCACCAAAACCCTGCTTGGCAATATTTTTAATCGAATAAACGAAACTACCAAGGCAAAAGAATATCTTCTCGATGCACTGAAAATGGCTGAATCCGTGAGTGATGAGAATGGTAAAGAGCATTGCATAATGCCTCTCGGAAACATAGCTGTGCAAGAAAAAAGATTTAATGAAGCAATAGGGTATTATGAAAAGGGGTATGGAATTGCAGTACAGAAAAAAGATATTAGAAATCAAGTCTTTTATACGCTGAATATAGCTGGAGTGAACCTAAGCCTGAAAAAATTTAATCAGGTATTCGTATATACAGATTTAGCTAATGAAATAATGAGGCAAAATGATTTTACTGGAAACGCATCCTGGTTAAATAATATATTAGCCAATACTTATTTTGAAACAGGTAAAATAGACAGTGCTATCTTTTATGGTGAAAAATGCCTGAGAGGCGGGGAAGACAGAGGCCAAAAAAATAGTACAAAAACCATAAATAAGTTATTAGCAGCGGCATATGCAAGTAAAGGAAATTATGCAGCTGCTTTTAG
>JANMYC010000671.1:0-12286 GCA_031381715.1 Saprospiraceae bacterium | reverse complement strand
TTAAAAGTATCCAGAGCGAGCCCCCAAAGACGCCTGTATATTCGTACCATTGTACCCAACTTGGGTATTGAGCGAAGGCATTTCCCAGCGTTAGCCAAGGCCAGCTAATTTCCCAATTGAGATGGATGTATTCAAATGATAACCAAAAAATAACAAATGAAGTATATTTTAAATATTTATTAAAAAAGCTAAATTTGAGGCTTTTATGAAATAACCAAAATGGAAAAGCCATAAATAGGGCATTAAGGAAATTGGCAATCATGCCAGGTACTAAAGCAGAATTCGCAACCCAAAAAGTAGAACCAACGTTCCAGATAACAAAGGCATTGTAGGCATATTTCAAAATCCCTTCTTTGGATACACTTTCGCGAAGTTCTTTTTCAATTATTAAAAGGGGAACGAATCCAATAAACATTAAAGGCGTTAGAGGAGAGACGGGAAAGCCGAATGATAGGAGAAAGCCACTTAAAGTAGAAAGCATTAACCATTTTGGATTGTACTTGTTTAATCTCAAACCAATGATTAATGCCCAAAATGCGCCAATAAAAGGCAATGTCCACCAAGACCAAAGAGGTAAACTATATAATTGAAAGCCCGTTAAAATTAGTACAAGAGTACTGAAAATTATAATGGAGTATTGAAGTTTGCGGTTCATATTAAAAATGGTTGAATTTTTTGTAAAAATAAAAAATAATCCATGATAGGCTCTTTTTTTGCTGCGAATAGTAAAAATCAAAACTAAGAGAAGCAGCGGAATATGAAAATTAGGTATCTTTTACAAAAGTTATTAGACTTTTGTAATTTCGGCAACCATTTTGAATATAGAGCATGCCCCCTCAGTATTAACGATTCTGAGGCAATAAATTAAAATCAAAAGACGTTTTTTTTAAGACAAAACTCAATCTGAAATCAAAACTATTTTAACAGCATAAAAAGTTGATTATCATAATTTTACGATTATGAATATAATTTAATTGATGCTTTGAGGGGAGATGCTTATTTTTGCGACCTTTCTGATAAATCTTTTTCTAAAAATTACCATAGATGTTCAAACGTTTTTTACCGATTTTAACACTTTTATTTGTGGGTGTTGTTGCTCATGCGCAAAAGCCTGAGCAAGTAATGGCTGTAAAACCCAGTTTACAAACGCGCTCTCCATTAGCTTGTAGAGGATTGGCTTTTGCTGGTACTACCACCAGAACCAAGGGCGCTAATAACAAAGCCAATAAACGATTCCTTTGCTTAGGTGATACTCTTCTTGTTACCAACCAAAATGCGGTTTTATCAGAAGATCCAGTTCCTACTACTACTGCGGGTGTTGGATATCTGTTTTACGATTGTCCTCCAAGGGTGAGTGGAACGGCATTGTCAAGCATCAAAGCCGATCCTTGTATTAAAAAATCGCCATTTAATGGTGTTGCCCCTTCTCAAGGATTGTGGCTTTCGAGAGGTGATTCAACGGGTAAAATAAGTTTTATTAATAATGGGAGTATTCAAAATGGTTTCAATAATGGGAACCCTTTGAAATTATATTTTGCACCTGTTACTGTTTATGATTTTAAAGCACCTGTAGCTACTATTAGCGAAACGACAGATACTGCTTGTGTGAATGTGAACGTGGCGGATAGAGTTGGTACAGATACCTTTTCGGTAGTCTATTTAAATGCGGTTCAAATTAGTAACTTAGTACCGGGCAATCGCTCTGGTAGTTTTAGAGTGTCTGGTGGTCTGCCTCAATATGATGGTTCAAATTATTCTCCATTTGTTATCCAGAAGGTAGGTAATCCTGCTATACGAGGAACTGTTACAAGTGGAACTGCTACTAATGGTTCCATGGTAACCTATACAGTTCCAGAAGATGGTCAATATGAAATAATTGCTACGGATGGCGTAAGTTGTAATGCCACACAACGGGTTCAGTTTCCGACAGTCACGCTCACATTATCAAATGAAGTAGTGACTATATCAGGTGATACGGCTTGTGTAAGATTGACGGCTAAAAATTTTACAAATGTGGCAACCATGTCTTTGTATATAACTTATAACCCCTCAGTAGCGCGCTATGTGGGGACTCGAAATATCAATTTACCCGGTTTTAATGCTGCTACAAATATTAATTTTAGTAATGATACACTGAATATATCTTGGAATGAACCCGCTTTGAATGGAGTTACTCGTGCAGATGGCACAACTATTTTTGAATTATGTTTCAAGACAGTCGGAGCTATTGGAACTTCTACATCAGTGAAATTTTTTGACCCTGACGTATTTTTAAAAAATACCCTTGAAGACCCCAATGGAAATTCGTTTGGTCTTGATACCTTAAAAGGTTCAATCAGAATAGGTTCATTGCCTGTTAATGTAAAATATACAACAGATAGTGTGCTTTGTAATGGTGGACTTACCGGTCGTATAAATATTATTCCTACTGGCACAGGAGCACCTTTTACTTATGCATGGAGGAGTGCAACAAATGCTGCCACTGCAGGAAATGGTACCATCAATACAGTGAGTGATACGGGTAAAATTATAGCACTTAGAGCCGGCGTTTATTACATAACAGTCACAAGTGTGGGATTAGATACTCAGTTTGATACTTTGACGATAAGAGAACCCGCGGCTTTATTTTTTAATCCACCAACAGCTGTCAATCCATGTTTGGGTTCGAATACTGGGAGCCTTTCACTTACAGTATTTGGTGGAGGTGTTAGGCCATATACCTTTTTATGGAGCAATGGGGCAACAACCACGTCTATCAATAATTTAGCAAGTGGTACATATTCTTGTACAATGACGGATTCAAAAGGTTGTCAAGCAACAGTAACAGGCTCAATTGGCGCAAATCCAATTACGGTAACTGGTAGAACGATTACCCCCGCTTTGTGTAAAGAGGTTAAGAATGGATCAATTGCTATCACTGGCGTATCAGGAGGCTCTCCTCCAAATGGTAATTATACATTCAAATGGAGCAATGGTAAATCAAGTGGTGGTACTACGGATCTTAATCCAAATTTGGGTTCTGGAACGTATTACGTTACTGTAGGCGACAATTCATGTTCTTCGGTGGATTCATTTGTTGTGCCTTCGCAGAGGAATGTAGCAGTTACAGCAAATATCACAAATGTTACTTGTAACGGCGCCGGTACTGGAACTATTTTAGCAACAGCAACTGGTTCAACGAATACGCCTTATACATTTACTTGGACGGGCGTAACAAATCCTACCAATAATGTTGCTACTAGTTTAGCTCAAAATTTAAAGGCAGGAATCTACCCCCTCAGTGTTAGAGACCAAGATGGGTGTAAGGTAGATACTTCATTTAGAATAACAGAGCCGCTTCCTGTGAAAATTGATTCTGTGAATTTAAAAAATGAATCATGTTTGGTGGGTAAAGATGGCACAATTACAATTGCTGCTTCAGGAGGTACACTTGGCGCTGGTGGATATATTTACAGATGGAGTAGAAGTGCTCAAGACAATCAAGCTACAATTTCTAATCTGATTTCGGGGCCTTATACTGTTTCTGTTACAGACGGAATTGGTTGTACTCAAACCCGTGCTTTTAATATTACTGTTCCACAAAAACCGACACTGACACTTTCAACAAAAAATGCTACTTGTTTTGAAAAGGCTAATGGAGTTGCTAAAGTGATAGTAACACCACCGAGTGGTGCCGTTGTAACGGCTTATAATTGGGATAATACGGGCGTCATTGATAGTATCACGAACTTAAAAGCGGGGTCTTACAGAGTAACTGTGACATTGAGTAATGGCTGTTTGAAAGATACAGTTGCCGTAATAAGAGCACCTGCCCCATTATCAGTGGACACGGCGAACTCGTCTGTAAGAAACCCTACGTGCCCGAACGATATCAATGGTCAAATCAATTTGATTATGAAAGGCGGCACTACGCCGTATGTATATACTTGGACGGGGGGACAACCAACCCCTAACCCCATTTTTGCTACTTTAAAAGCAGGAATTTACGGATTTACTGTGACAGATTTTAATGGTTGTCAACCATTTCTGACTGATGTTCCATTGAGTGCACCGCCTGACATAAATGTGGCTTTCACTGATATTGTCCCAACAAAATGTTATGGTGTTTGTAGTCAGAATAGAAGTGATGGTAGAGCTACCGCAATCGCCAGTGGTGGTTCATCAAATACAGGTATTTTTAGCTATCAATGGTCATCAGGTGAGTCCACCAATAGAGCTATAGAATTATGTGGTGGATGGCAGGGAGTTACTGTGACAGATGGTACTTGTTTTAAAAGAGACTCAATTGATATACCACAACCTAATCCATTGAATTATTTAATTCCTAAAATTACGGAACCAACTTGCTTTGGATTAAAAGATGGCAAGGCTGAAGTAGTTGTAGAAGGCGGGACGCCACCTTATAACTATGCTTGGAGCAACGGTACTACTTCAAAGGATATAATAAGTGTGGCAGCGGGAACATATTCTGTAATTGTTACGGATAAAAATCTTTGCACAGCGGCACCATTAACGGTAGAAATTAATCAACCAGAAGTTCTAATCTTAGATACCATCGCCGCTGAAACAAAAAATGTTACCTGCAATGGAGCAGATGATGCAAGGGTAAAACTAGAACGGATTGGTGGTAATGGTGGTTCTACAAAATATGTGTGGTCTCCCGTTGTTTCACAATCTGACTCTGCTTTTAACCTAAAATCAGGTATTTATTACGTTACAGCTACTGATAAAAAAGGTTGTTCTGATTCGATTACAATTTCTATTACTCAACCTGATAAAATATATTATTTCCTTGACCCACCAGCACAGCCCCGCTGTTATGGTGAATTGACAACTGTTAAGCTCGATACTGCATTTGGTAGTACCTATTTGCATCCATTTACAATTTCAGTGGATAATGGACCTCAATACCCCATTGGCTATCAGATTCCCGTCTTTGCTGATGAGCATCTGATTACAGTGACGGAGCAAGTAACTGGCTGTTCTGATACATTCAATATTACTATCAGTCAACCACCTCCTATTACCATTCGATTTGATAATATTGTGGATTCTGTTCCCATCCCACGTATGATAGTAGGCTTGGGTACAGAAGTGCGGTTGAGCCCTATTATTGGTGGTTCGTTGCCGATTGATTCTATATCATGGACGCCGAAAGATTATTTAATCACCTCAAGCGAGCCATTACGCCCGCTCGTCCGCCCACTTGATGATAGAATTTATAAACTGAAAGTGACGGATGTAAATGGCTGTATAGGTGAAGCTGAAATATCTGTTGAGTTGGAACGAAATAGGAATGTATTCATCCCGAATGTGTTCTCACCCAACGGTGATGATAAAAATGATTATTTCGGGGTATTTTCAGGTGTTGGCGTCAAACAGATTAACTACCTGAGAATCTATGATAGATGGGGCGAACTTATATTTCAAAAGCAGGATTTAGTGCCCTCTAACGACCCTTCTCAAGGTTGGGATGGTACTTTTAACAATAAACCTGTACAATCAGGGGTGTATGTTTATATCTCAGAAATAGTATTTGAGGATGGCGCTAAGTTACTCTATCGTGGAGATATTACAGTAGCTCGTTAATTGTTCATTTTTAGATAAAAATAAGCCGTCGAGAATATCTTTCGACGGCTTATTTATTTTTAAAAAGTTAGCTCTTTTAAAAATGAAAAAGAACATTATCATAGATTTTTTACCCAAAATACTGAGGGGCCTCTTTTCTTTCAATAAAAAATGTACCAGAACCTCAAAATCCAGGGCGATGTTATTTTAAAAAACAGAAAAAAACTAAGGATAGAAAACCCTTTTCAAGGGTTAAAACATAGGAATTAAATAGAAAATGCACCTTTCTGACGCCATTAACCTTTTTTTAACCTACTTTAACGGCACAATCAGAAATATACCCTTAGACTTGTATGCTTAGTTTTTACAATATTTTTTTAGTTTTGCATCTTATTTTTAAATGCCTTTTCATGTTTAAAATAAACTTCATATAAAAATACCCGTAAAAGGTGTTTAAATAATCTTGAAAAAGGTAACATTATCTGAGTGAAAGTTTTTTAAATGTAATAGGAATCAATTTTTTAAATTTTAATAATCAATGAATTCGTACAAAAAACTCAATAACCTGGTTGGTTGGCTTGTCTTTTTGGTAACGGCTACAGTGTTTTTTTTCTCCGTTGAGCGTACTGGTAGTCTCTGGGATTGCGGTGAGTTCGTATCGGGATGTTACAAAATGCAAGTTGTTCACCCTCCGGGAGCACCTCTATTTTTAATGATTGGCAAATTGGCAACTGTGGTGGGTCAGGCGTTTTCAAGTGACCCCTCAGTAATTGCCTTCTCTGTGAATGTTTTATCAGGTATTTGTACTGCTTTGGCAGCTATGTTTATCTGTTGGACAACTATTATTTTGTCTAAAATTGCATTGGTAGGCCGTGAAGAAGAGCCTACTCAATCTCAATATATTGCACTTGCTGGAGCGGGTATCTCGGCGGGTTTGACTACCGCATTTGCTACCTCTATCTGGTTTTCAGCAGTTGAAGGCGAGGTTTACGCTATGTCAACGATGTTTACCGCTTTGACTTTATGGTGTATGATAAAATGGTACAATCAGCCTGATACACCAGATGCAGATCGTTGGATGCTGGCGGCTGTATATGCTGCGGGTCTATCAACGGGGGTTCACTTATTGAGTTTATTGACTTTCCCTGCTTTAGCATTGTTTTATTATTTTAAAAAAACAGCGAAACCTACTTTTGGCGGTATGCTTTTAGCGGGTGTAATTGGTGTCTTTTTCATTTGGGTCGTCCAAACCTTGATAATCACTGGTATCCCGACTCTTTGGGGCAATCTTGAAATTTTTTGCGTGAATGTGTTGAGTTTACCTTATACATTTCCAAGTTTAATTCTGACATTGGGTATCGTTGGTGGTTTATCCTATTGGTTGTTGCGTTTGGCTCATCAGCGCAAAAACTCGACAATTCAAAATATTGCATTGGGATTGGTTCTTTCTACAATCGGTTTTTCGGATATTGGTACGGTTCTTATCCGTGCGAACGCCAATCCTCCGATTAATATGAACAATCCAAGCGACCCTATTCGCCTTATTCCTTATCTCAATCGCGAGCAGTATGGTGAGCGTCCATTATTATATGGACCACAATTTAACGCACGCCCCGTTGATCAAGAGTCTGAAGACCGCTACGGTCGTGTAGGAGATAAATATGAAATCGTTGACCGTAAGACTGATTACGTATTCAATGATGCGGATAAAGTTCTTTTCCCCCGTATGGGACACTACGAAAATGATAGAACGTCGTATTACAAGCAATGGATGGATATTCCACAAAATCAAGAAGTATCAGCAGATCGCCCATCTTCAGCTGATAATATGAGCTTCTTTTTCCGTTATCAAGTAGGTTGGATGTACTGGCGTTATTTCATGTGGAACTTTGCTGGTCGTCAAAATGCCGAACAAGGTTTTACTCCACAAGATAGGGCTAAAGGTAATTGGGCATGTGGTATTCCCTTCATTGATAATTGGAGATTATTCAATTATAAAGATGCACCTGATACCATTAAAAACGATCCAGCTTACAATAAATATTACTTATTGCCCCTTCTATTTGGCTTATTTGGTTTAGTATGGCATTACGGTCGTCGTAGATATGATATGTTGGGCTTAATGGCATTATTTATCATTACAGGTATTGGTATCATCGTTTATACCAATGAGCCACCAAATGAACCCCGTGAGCGTGACTATGTAATTGTAGGTTCAATATTCACGTTTGCAATTTGGGTAGGTATGGGAGTGACTGCCTTCTTTGATTTATTCAGAGATTTCAAGCTGTCTGATAAAATATCGGCACCTTTGGCAGCAGGCCTTGTTGTCATTGCCCCTATTATCATGGGCTACCAAAACTTTGATGATAACAGCCGTGCTAAACAATCAGGTGCTCGGGATTATGCCGTCAATTTCCTTGAATCATGCGATAAAAACGCCATCATTTTCACTTATGGCGATAATGATACTTACCCATTGTGGTATGCTCAAGAAGTTGAAAATATTCGTCCAGATGTGCGTGTTATCAATTTGAGCTTAATTGCGGTAGATTGGTACATTGACCAAATGCGTCGTAAAATCAATGAATCGCCAGCTGTAAAGATGAGTCTTCCTGCGGCTTCATATAGAGGTTTAAAACGCAATCAGTTGCCGATACGGGATGGTGCAGACGAAATCAATATCAATGATTTGATGAAGTTTTTAGGAGAAGACCACCCTGTGCCTGCAGGTAATGGTGTGACATTTGAGTCTTATTCTCCTACGCGTAAAGTTTATATTCCTGTTGATAAGCAAAAAGTAATCGCGTCAGGTTTAGCTAATGCACAAGATAGCATTGTTGATAAAATCAGCTTTACTCTTCCAGGTAGCTATATCATCAAAGACGATTTAGCTGTCTTGGATATTATTGCCAATAATGCGATGGAACGCCCCGTTTATTTTGCGGTGACATGTCGTCCTGAAAAAATGCAGGGCTTAGATGATTATATGCAATTAGAAGGCTTGGCAGTGAAAATTGTTCCTGTCAAATCTCCAAGTGAGTCAAGAACATTCGGACTTATTGGTAGCGGACGTGTAGCAGACGATAAAGTATTCGAGCGTGTTACTCAGAAGTTCCGCTGGGGTAATTTTGATAAAGAAAAGGTTTTTATCAATAGAAGTTACCAACCGAGTATCCAAACGACTCAATTCGTGATACTCCGCACAGCTCTTGACATGATTCGTAAAGGTGAAAAAGATAAAGCGGCAAAGCTTCTGGATAAAAACTTTGAGGCGTTCCCTAATTTTAATTTCCCTTATGATGCTCAAACGATGTATTTTCTTGAGCCGTACATACAAGCAGGTGCATATGATAAAGCTAAAAAGCATATTCAAATTTTAGCGGGCAATCTTCTTGCAAATCTGAAATTTTATAACTCTCTGGATGCTGCCGATAAAAATGGCACTTTCCAAAGAGACTTTATGCAGGATTTACAAACCAAGGAACAGTTAATAAGACTTGTGGAAACAGCAGGGGATGCTGCCTATAAACAGGAATTAGATAAAATGTTCGCTGCCTATAAAATAGAACAAATGCTGCCACAGCAGCAATAATCAAATTTTAAAAAGTCCTGAAGGTTTTGCTTTCAGGACTTTTTTTTGCCCTTTCTTTTTGGATTAAAAAATAAGTATATTTGCGTTTTTTATTTAAAAATTGACTGTTTTACTGAGGGGGAGCTTCCCTGTTTGATACATTGCTTGAATTATGACACATACCATATTAATTGACTGTTCCGATGCAAAAGGGTTGGTACATAAAGTATCGGGTGTACTCTACCACAATGATTTGAACCTTATTGCCAACTACGAATTTGTAGAAGAAGAAACCAAGCGTTTTTTTATGCGCACGGAAATAGAGGGCGAGATGGATGCCGAACGCATCCAGAATGGGCTTCAAGGTATCCTTCCTACGGATGCTCAGATTTTAATATCAGAGAAAAAAAAGAAGAAAGTAGTCATTTTAGTCACCAAAGAGCATCATTGCTTGGGTGAGTTGCTTGTTCGCCATCAGTTTGGTGATTTGAATGCTGAAATACTGGCAGTAATAGGCAATCACGATGTTCTGAAAAATTTTACTGAAAGATTTGATATTCCTTTTTATTTCATTACACATGAAAATAAAACCAGAGAACAGCATGAAGCAGAAATATTAGCGAAGATTAAAGAAATAAACCCCGAATTCCTTATTTTAGCTAAGTATATGCGGATACTATCGCCTGAATTTGTTCAAAATTACGATAATCGTATAGTGAATATTCACCATTCTTTCTTACCCGCTTTCATTGGAGCGAATCCTTACCGACAAGCATACCAACGAGGAGTAAAAATCATAGGTGCAACGGCTCATTTTGTGAACAACAACTTGGATGAGGGACCCATCATTGTTCAAAATGTTATTCCTATTGACCACACCCAATCCGCTCAAGAACTGGCTCAAATGGGTAGAGACGTTGAAAAATTAGCGCTTGCAAAAGCCCTTCGGCTCGTTTTTGAAGACCGTGTTTTTGTGAGTGGAAATAAAACTATAATATTCGATTAGTGTCATTGCGAGGAGGAACGACGAAGTAATCTGTAAGTATTCAATTAAATGTAAAACGTTTAATAAAGCACATCATTTAATAATTTTGGAGCGTTTACAGATTGCTTCGTCGTTCTTCCTTGCAATGACATTTAAAACAACAATAAAAATTGACATTTGACATTCAATATAACGACCCCCTCAGTAAAGCACGAGCTGGGCGCATCGAAACAGCTCATGGTGGCATAGATACCCCCATTTTTATGCCTGTGGGTACGCTTGGAACCGTGAAATGCGTTCATACACGCGAGTTAGAGGAAGACATCAACGCTCAAATAATCCTTGGGAACACCTATCATTTGTATTTGCGTCCAGGCTTGGATATTATTCAACAAGCAGGCGGTTTGCATAAATTCAATGGATGGAATCGTCCAATGTTGACGGACTCGGGTGGTTATCAAGTCTATTCATTGGCACATCGCCGTAAAATAACGGAAGAAGGCGTCACCTTTGCTTCGCACATTGATGGCTCTAAGCACTTTTTTAGTCCTGAAAGAGCGATTGATATTCAGCGCATCATTGGTGCTGATATCATTATGGCATTTGATGAGTGTACTCCTTACCCTTGCGAGTATGATTATGCTAAAAAATCCATTGATTTGACCCATCGCTGGCTCAAACGCTGTATCACGCAGTTTGATAATACCCCCCCTCAGTATGGACACGAACAAACGTTCTTTCCAATTGTGCAAGGCAGTGTTTACAAGGATTTACGCATAAAATCAGCCGAATTTATAGCCGAGCAAGGGCAACAAGGTAACGCCATCGGTGGACTTTCAGTGGGTGAACCCGCGGAAGAAATGTACGCCATGACGGATATTGTCACCAATATTTTACCAAAAGATAAACCGCGCTACTTGATGGGCGTAGGTACACCTATCAATATTCTTGAAAATATAGCTTTGGGCATCGATATGTTTGATTGTGTATTGCCCAGCCGCAATGCTCGTCATGGCTTGTTATACACGGCTGATGGCGTGATGAATATGAAAAACTTAAAATGGGCTAATGATTTTAGCGTAGTTGACGCGAGTAGTCCTGCTCCTACAAGTCGTTTTTATACCAAAGCTTACTTACGCCACCTTTTTCACGTCGAAGAAATATTGGCTTGTCAGATTGCTACAATACATAATTTAGCTTTTTATCTGTGGTTAGTGACTGAGGCGCGCACAAAAATCCAAGATGGAACGTTTATGTCTTGGAAGAATGAAATGGTGAAAAAATTAGGGGTAAGACTTTGAGTGAGCTGTAATCTTTGAACTGAGAGCTGTTTTAATAATTATAAAATGATAATTGAAAATATACCTTTTCAAACAACCGATTGGGATGATGTAGAAATCACTGAACATAAAGGTGAAACCGGCATGGCATATTGGCGCACGAAGCAGTTCGGTAATATTCGGGTTAGGATGGTGGAATATTCAGCGGGCTATTTTGCCGACCATTGGTGCAGTAAAGGGCACATCATTTTATGCATAGAAGGTGAAATGACTACGGAACTTCAAGATGGTAGAACATTTGTTCTAAAACAAGGGATGACTTACCAAGTAGCGGATAAAACGGATGCGCATCGCTCATATACTGAGGGGGGCGCCAAATTATTTATTGTAGATTGATAAAAGGCTGTGATGTCTAAATTTTTTAAAATTAGTATTTTAGATAAGTATATCATTAAAAAATACTTAACCACATTTGGTTTCATTGTGTTGATACTCACTTTGATAGCCTGTGTTATCGATTTTAGTGAAAAAGCCGACGTTTTTACAAAAGGTGAAATTTCTAAAAAGGAAATCTTTTTTGGGCATTACATAAATTTTATTCCCCATATCAGCACGCTCCTATTTCCTTTGTATGCGCTCATATCAGTTATCTTTTTTACCTCGCGCATGGCATCTAATTCTGAGATAATTTCTATTTTCAATGCAGGAGTTAGTTTTCAGCGATTGATGCGCCCTTATTTAATTGCTGGTGGCTTGATAGCGATTACCCATCTTTTTTTAAATCACTTAATAGTACCAAGAGGCAATAAAGAGCGTCTAAGGATAGAGCATACATATATCACAAAAACGAGCGATAAAGGTAAAACGGAGAATATCCAC
>JANMYC010000597.1:0-3447 GCA_031381715.1 Saprospiraceae bacterium | reverse complement strand
ATTGCTGAAATATTCCAAAATGGGTTTAAAATATCTTCCGACTGGTTATTTTATTTTAAAAATTTCATCGCTCAAAACATTGATTATCACATAATTATGAAATTGGCGGTGTTTTGACAATTTTCGTACCGCTCAGTAATGATTTAAAGTCTTTTAAATCAGCACATTTTTAGAAATCTCCAAGAGTTTCAGGCAATTGAGCCAATGCTGCTTCGAGTTGCTCTTTGTTAGGAGCAACACCATGCCATTTATGGCTTCCCATCATAAAGTCAACACCCGCACCCATTTCAGTATTCATCATTACGGCTACAGGCTTTCCTTTACCTAAGCGGCGTTTGGCTTTGCGTAATGTAGCAACTACAGCAGCCATGTCATTACCTTTTTCTAATTTGATTACATCCCAACCAAAAGCTTTAAACTTAGCGGGTAAGTCGCCCAACGACAATACTTTACTTGTAGGCCCATCTATTTGCTGACCATTCCAGTCAACAGTGACAATTAAGTTATCCAATTTATTATGAGCCGCGAACATCAGAGCTTCCCAAACCTGTCCTTCTTGAAGTTCACCATCGCCAGTCAAAGCCCAAACAATGTTTTTGTCCCCATTCATTTTTTTAGCAATTGCTACGCCATTCGATACTGAAATGCCTTGCCCCAACGAACCAGATGCTATGCGAATACCCGGGAGTCCTTCGTGTGTAGCAGGATGCCCTTGCAAACGGCTGTTTATTTTACGGAAAGTAGCCAATTCAGCAGCAGGAAAGTAACCACTGCGCGCTAAAACACTGTAAAATACTGGTGAAATATGACCATTAGAAAGAAAGAAAGCATCCTCATCTTTGGCATCCATATAAAAACGCTTCTTGCGTTTCATCACTGAAAAATAGAGCGCAACCAAGAAATCAGTGCAACCCAAAGAGCCCCCCGGATGACCAGATTGACAGTTATAGACCATACGTACTATATCTCTACGTACCTGAGAGGCCACTTTTTCAAGTTCCTCAACGCCATTGGCTTGTTTTTTTATAGCTTCCAACACTTGAAAATTATTTTATTCGTTTGATAAAAAATTGATTTTCCAAAAGGATGCGCAAAAATATAAAAAAACACTCTCTTTTACTGTTTTTTTTAATTGAGCATGAAATTTGAATTACTTTTGGTTCAATATCCGTCAAAATTAAAATAGTTTTTTAATACAAATTACTGAAAATGAATCTCTTAAAAAAATTAGGAAATATTATCCCTGCAATTGTACCCCCTCAGTATAATGCCCCTAAATGGGCTATTATTGCTATTTTTTGTGGCACTTTCACCTTAATTATGCCTTCCTGTAAAGTTAAAGAAGGTTGCCCCGTAAAGGATTATACGAACACAATGGAAAAAAGTAATAAACGAGGGAAGTCAAATTTGTTCGATAAAAACACGCGCAAAAAAATGAAAAACTGAGTTTTATTAGTTTTTTTTCTATTTCAATCAAAATAGGTGAATTGTTGAAACCAATAATTCACCTATTTATATTTGAATTTCATTTAAATACTGATAACTTCGGAGAAGTCAGAAATCGTTTAAAATGCCTTTAGGCATCCAATATCGGTAGAAAAGAGTGTCCCTGCTTCGAAAATTCCGTAGGAATGGGATACATAAAAAATGAAAGCTATGTCGTTCCTACGGAACTTAAAGCCATTTTCTATCATTTTCTACCGATATATTAGATCTAACGACCTTGACTGTTTGTAAATTGAGTTTCCCGAAGTTACCAGTAAATAGTTACTGAAAGAAACCATTTAAAGCCTAAAGCCCCGTTGATTTCTCCATCGCCTCCGTATAACGGGTGCCAATCACTTTAATTTGAGCAGAAGCGGCTTCAATCTCTTGCAATTCAGTGGTAGAGAGTTGAATAGCAGCAGCCCCATTATTTTCAGTCAAACGGTGCAATTTTGTTGTGCCTGGAATCGGTACAATCCACGGCTTTTGAGCCAAAACCCAGGCTATGGCAATTTGAGCATTAGTAGCATTTTTCTCTTTGGCAAATCGTTCGATGATATCCAATAAAGCTTTATTAGCCACCCGTGCTTCTTCGGTATAACGTGGCAAAATATTGCGAATATCGCCTTCCGAAAACTTTGTGCTTTCATCAATTTTACCCGCTAAAAATCCTTTTCCAAGCGGACTAAACGCTACCAAACCGATGCCTAAATCTTCAATCGTTGGGATAATTTCTTTTTCATGCTGACGTGTCCACAGTGAGTATTCACTTTGCAAAGCCGTTACGGGTTGTACGGAGTGAGCCTTCCGAATCGTTTGAGCACCTGCTTCTGAAAGCCCAAAATGTTTTACTTTACCAGCTTGAATCAAATCTTTGACGGCACCTGCTACATCTTCAATCGGTACTGAGGGGTCAACTCGGTGCTGATAAAAAAGGTCAATCACCTCAATTTTGAGTCTTTTCAAGGATTCTTCGGCTACTTTTTTAATGTTTTCAGGGCGACTGTTCACACCTGCCATTTTACCATCCACAAAATTGAAACCGAATTTGGTAGCAATTACGACTTTTCCTTTAAATGGTTTTAAGGCTTCACCGACAAGTATTTCATTGATATAAGAACCATATACTTCGGCGGTATCGAAAAAAGTAACGCCTTGCTCAACGGCAGCCCAAATGACTTTTATCATTTCCTTTGTATCGCCTGCGGGACCATAACCAAAACTCATACCCATACAACCGAGTCCGATTTCAGATACTTCTAATTGATTTCCTAATATTCGCTTTTGCATATTTATTTAAATTCAATAATTTTATTAGCCACAAAGTTCTAAAATGAAACCACCGCAAAGTAACGATTTAGAAATAGAAACTTACGAAAATCAAATAATCATGACTTTTAACCCCTCAGTAAAATGTAAAAATATTTCAATAATACGCTAAAACAAAACCAACCAAGATTTATGGATTACTTTACTTAGGGTCTGTTGGGAAAGTATTAAAAAATTTACAACTAATTGATAATCAATATTTTAAAAAGGTAAAACTTTGCACTTTTTAATTGTCTGCAAGGTTTTTGAGCATTTTTATTAAAAAACCTTGCAGACAATTAAAATGACGTTGAAATAAATTTTTAACGTCTGATAAATTAGTTATTATTAATTATATAATCTATTGATTATCAATTTAAATATTTTAAAAATCAGCTAAATTCAGAGGTTTTAATTTTTAAAATACTTTTTCAGCAGACCCTACTTAAAGCAAATCAAGCAGGTACTCTTAGATTACATTTATAAATGAAAGTGGTTTGTGATTATTTAAATTGAGTGCGTGACACATTAGGGGTATAACCCATATTAAGCAGCAAATTTGAAATTTTTGATCCGGTCTTCACTGACAATAAAGTCCATGAATTCGCTCATGTCCCCATTCAGTTTCACAGCCCTCAAATCCATCATAGCTTG
>JANMYC010000629.1:0-3183 GCA_031381715.1 Saprospiraceae bacterium | reverse complement strand
CTTGAAAATATGTAGGGTTTCAAAACTGATTTTACACTGATTTATATGTGTTTTAAAAAATCAGTGTAAAATCAGTCAATATCTGTGTAATAAGCGGCTAAATGGAACTAAAGCGACTGAATAGCTGAGCTGTTACACTTTTTTTTATCAATGTACAATCGTCAATTGCTTCATTTTTACACGGCTGCCTTCGGCTTGTATTGAAATAAAATATTGACCTGATTCCCATTCTTCGGTATTGATGCGTTTTACTGCTGCAACATTATCCGATTTTTCAGAATGAATGAGCTTTCCAATACTGTTGTAAACGGAAATAGTAACCGTTTTGGACTGTACAGAAGCCAAATTTATATCTATGAAATCAGAAGATGGATTCGGGAATACCTCAAAATCACTCGCAATATGATATTTTACCTTCACTTGCTCTGAATACTGAGGGGTCTTTAATACATCGCTGACCAACACAACTTGATAGACGTTATCACCTTCCACAAGATTTTCATCGGATAAACTGTACGATTCTATACCATTTGCTTTATTGGCTGCGTTGGCGTTGATTGTTTTTAAAGTTTCAAATTGACCAAGTTTATTCAGTTTTTCAACTTTAAAATAATCAATGGATTCTGAAGTTCTCGACACCCAATTGATAACAGCTTTTTGACCATCCAATCTGCCATCCACTGCCAATATTTGAGCAACTTGTAGAGCCGCAACAGCAGCCACCGAAGTGTAAGTAGCCAATGTTTTAGGACCAAATTCACCATTTGCATAAGGGCGAGCAACTACTTTATTCACACCCGCATTCAATGCCAATTGTGTAGTGTATAGCTTAGCTAAAGGGCTAATAATGCCATCATTACCCATTGGGTCAGAGCCATCGAGCGTGTAATAAAGCACTGAATTAGCATTTGGATTCGTTGCTAAAACAGGTGCAGTTACGGTCGTTCCCGAAGCTCGATTGAAAGTAACAGGTGAAAGTGTGTGCGCCAAGCCTTTTTCAAGCCATTTAGCCAAATTATACTGATAACGAATTGGTAAATGCGCTATATTTTCATCATATTCTTCATCGAAATAAGGGCTATCGTTGTAAAAAGTTTTATTAAAACGAGCCAATTCCAAATTAAAAACTGGGCGAATGATGGCTTTTAAATCATTGAGTTTAGTAGTAATGCGGTTCACTGTCAAAGCACCCGTAGGCTTTTGAAATGCGTCGTACACACGGTCGCGCAAGAGCGTTTTAAACTCTTTGTTATTGCTGTTTACCAAATTACCAAATATACCACCTGGTCCTTTGAAAACGACTTGCGCCGGGTCAGTCCATTTAACATCGTAAGTATATTCATTTTCATCCGAAACTTTAACTAAAGCACCGTCTGTATCGTGGTTTTCAAGCACAAATTTAGAGGTTAATAAGGCTTTATCCGCCACGGCTCTATATTCCCATTCATTATCGAAATACATAACGGTGAGCATCATATCAATAAATTGGTTCACATTCAGATAGCTTTTAACATCTTGAAAACGGGATTGCGAAGCAAAATTTCTGAGTGCCGCCCAGTTTGTAATGGTACCTTCATTGACCCTTCCAGAAGTCCAAGAGCTTTCAATAACATCATATTGCTCATCCTCGCCACCATAATATTCAGCAGCGAATCGTTCGTCATATTTTTCTTTTAAAGTATAAACACCGTGGTATTGACCATTTACAAAAGCATGGACATATTGAGTATGCAAATCCACGTTGCCCATTTCTCTCATCGTTTTGCTTATTAGCCCCTGCGACGACATTACCATACCGAAGCCATCACCACTGGGTCCATCTTGCCCGATTTTCAATTCTAATTTATCGAATTTATCGGTGGGTGTGTAGGTATCCACGTCTTCTTTTTTAAAGATAGGATAGCGTAATTTTGAAAACCCATAAATACCTTTGAAAGAAAGGCGTAAATTCCGTTGGTCTTGATTCAAATAAGAATCATTGCCGTAGCCCTCTACACCCGCAATGACGCTGGTACTCGCGTTTTCACCAAATTTATTGATGTATTCAAAACTGCAAATTTTCTCCACTTTTGTATCCACTACACCCGCGTTGGTTGAAATAGAGATAATCGGCAATAATTTTAAGCCATTTTCATAATCTGTTTGCGTCACTAAATTCGGGAAGGTCAGTTCAGCACCTTTTACGGGGTAGATATAGCTAAAAGATTCCACATTGCTCTCGCCATTGGCTGAGTATGTAATTGTTTTTAAAACAGTAGTCGTATTAAATAAAATAGGATTTGTGTATATTATCCCTGCCGTTCGGCTCGGAATAGAATGATCCGTGGTGTAGCGAATAGTTGCTCCCGCTGGGGCAGTCAATGTGACCGTAGAAGGTGCATTGGTAGCGATGATACCTCTTTGTAAGCTATTGGTAATACGTAAAAAACGCTTGCCAGAAGCATTACTCGCGCGAGGTGTTCCACCTAAAAACTTGGTAAGGTTTGCGGCAGGAGGAGGCAATACCCCCTCAGTATCTACGCCAAAAGTGACATTTTCTTCATCAGTAGCCATTGCAGGGAATGTAATTGCTGCCAATTCCACGGCTTTACCATTCACTTGTTTGAATAAAAACACACTTTCGCCCGAAGAACCCAACTTCAAATCCACGTGATCAGCGCCTTTCAAGGTATCTTTATCAGCTATTAAAACTAAAAAGCCCTTTGCTGGAATGCTCAATCCCTTCAAACGCCAAGCAAATGGCTTTGTTTTTTTACCAGTAATAAAAATACTATCCGTAGAAACGGCTTCATTATTATCGTTGTAAATTTCAATCCAATCTTCACTAATTGCTAAAGTGCCTTTTGGTGCTAATTCATTGATAAAAATTTTATAACTCGCCCCAACGCTCGCATCTTGAACTGTTACTGTAAAAGTACAAGGTGCGGCGTTATTATTGGCAGCATCTTTAGCCGTGTAAGTGATGGTAGTAGTTCCCAATGGAAACGTTGAACCACTCACCAAACCTGCCGTAGGAGCACTCACTACTGAGGGGATAATGGCAGTCGGGCAATTATCCGTTAATGTCGGCGCAACCCAAGTAGCTGAAGCACTTGTTCCGATAGCTTGAATACTAATATTTGAAGGACAATTCGTAAAAGTAGGTGCAGTGACATCTCCGATGCATGGATTGGTCACTTTTAC
>JANMYC010000622.1:0-3591 GCA_031381715.1 Saprospiraceae bacterium | reverse complement strand
GAAATGATTAGAAGCATTGAATTGCTTTTACTCCGTTTTGAGTATTTTATTTCGACTGACAAAGCGAAAACTATGGCTCGTCGCTTTGTAATGAATATGGAAAATCCCGCTCAAAAGGTCTTGTACTACGCCGATAAATGGGGTTGGGATTCTTTTATTCATCGCTCGGTTCTGTTTTTAAGACAGCTTTTCAAACCTTTAAAAAAGAATAAAAACTACCTTCCGATTGAAGGCATTCAAGAAATGATTCCAGTGCTCGCAAAGCACTATACGCTCGCAGTAGCCAGTGCGGGTGATAGCGAAACGGTGGTTAATTTCCTTGAAAATGCAGGAATTCGGCAATATTTTACGTGTATTGCAACCGCTTTGACGTGTCCGCACACGAAACCTTTTGCCGACCCGCTCATCTGGGCAGCCAATCAAATGGGCGTTTTACCCGAAAATTGCTTAATGGTGGGCGACACCACCGTGGATATGCTCGCTGGAAAAAATGCGGGTACTCAGACCTTAGGTGTGCTATGTGGTTTTGGTGAAATGGCAGAGTTGGAAGCCCTCAAACCCGACTTGATAGTGGAAACGACATCCGAGTTGATGCAAGTTTTGGGATTATCTGTACATGAATTACGCAATTCATAAAATCCAAAATTAATGTTCTAAAAGGATAGATGGAAATATACATTTCCGAATTTGAAAAATCAGATGCGTTTTCAATCTCAAAACCGCACACCCCTCAGTATTTTCCTAATTTTAATTTAAAAATTCTGTATAAAAAAGAAAAGTGACCTTGAATGCTCAAAGTCACTTTTTATGATTATTCTTTTGCTTTTTCTATTTCAAAGCAATTTTAGAAACCTCAGTAGCTTTACCTACAACCACTTTTACGCCTTCAACTTTTTTAGTAACGTTGCAAGCATCGGACTGAACCACTACCGTATAAGTTCCTGCATCCAAGCCTTGCAATACAAATTTACCAATTGAACTTGGGAAAGCGGAAGTAAGCGTATCTGTTCCATTGATGGCATAAACGATTGATTTACAAGCAACTGGTGAAATCTCACCACGAATACTACCATCATTTGCCTCTGATATTATCCGCAAAACAGGACGAAATCTATAACCACCTTTTTCCTCACGGATAGATTTAGCTGCATCAAAATCCAGCTTGAGTTTATATGAAACACCCGCTAATAACTTTTTCTCAAATTTGAGTTTTAAGCCAGAGTCATCTCCACTCGCTATAGTCAAAGGATAAGTCTTACCGTTCACTTTCACAGAATTTCGGGTGCCTAATTTCAAGCGAATTTCTTTAATATCACCCAAAGGCACATTGCCGGAACCTAAGACCGTATCAACGCCATTGGATAATTTTAAAATATCATAAATATCATTACGAATTGGAAAAGCAATCCAGCTATCCACTTTTCCAGTATCTTTATTGATATGAATTTCAGCACCAATGACATCCAATAAAACCGCCTCGAAATCCCCTGGCCCATCTGTTAAGCTTAGTTGCAAAGTTGGTTCGCTGCTGGTAGTAGCGTCTTTTTGACAGGCTACAAATGCGACTACGCATACTGTGCTCAATAAAAAAAATAGTTTTCTCATACAATTGAAAATTTTTAAATGGTTTAGATTAATGAATACGCATAATCAAATACAAGACTCTACAAAGAATCATTATGCTGCTTTAGAACGGGGAAAAATAAATTTTATTTTAAAAAATATTTAAAATACACCTACTTACTGTCCACAATAGCATCTTGATTGCTCCAAGAATAGCCAAACCTCGTGCCTAAATGATGAAAAACTATTAATTTTTCGCCTTAACACAAATGCTCCATGAAATTATTAACCTCACAGAGCATTTATCTACAAATATTTAAAACGGATTATCTTTTACCCCACACAGCCACGCGTGCCTTGCCTTTTCTGACGCCTCGGGTTTCGTACCAAAAATCAATTCTCTTCAGATGGCGCAAACCTCCTACGAGGTCAATCACACGGCTCTCTTCGCCTTGCTTAAATATCCGGCGCAATTGCACATCTTGAACATCACCATTATCAAATTGAATTTTCATGTCCAGCATTTGAAGCGGGGCATCTGTTACCCGAATTCTGATTTGGCGAAAATCATCTTTCACTTGACCAAACACAATAGCATCATGGTCAATGCCATAATCCACCCATTTATCGGCAATAAAACGCCATTCGGCAACGCGCGAAGGTTGTTGGGAGGGTGAAACAGACATTCTTTGAGTAGTTACCACTCTGTCAGTGTACTGAGCGCTTCTGCAATTCATAAAAAGAACAGAAAGAAGGAGAATTCCATTTTTAATGGGCATTATCATAGTTATGTTTTTTAAAAGTTAAAAATCGGATTTAATTATCAACTTTTTTTGGACTGTTTAAAAAGTTGAAAGTTTGAAATGAATGAAAAGAGATAAATAATCTAAGTTTTGTGGTATCCTAAAACTTGAATCTATTAACCCCACCGCTTTAGCGTGGGGGCAGCATAAAAGTACCTCCTAGGCTTTAGCCGCTAATATTTCATTATTTAAGTTGAAATTTTAACGGCTAAAGCCTTAAATGTGGATGTCTTTTTTGCCCCACGCTAAAGCGGTGGGGTTAATAGATAAAAATTGGGATACCACAAAACTTAGGTTAAATATGTCATTATAACCCTCCTCCGAAACACGTACTTTTAACTTCGAATCAACCGTTTCTATAACTTAAATTGGCCATTTACAGTACCTTTTTAACTATTCAAAAAATGTATCAAGGAGATTTGCCAAAGAACTGCATAATATTATAATCGAAAAATAGGTTATATTTATGGAAATTAACAATAAAACGCCCAAATACTGAGGGGTGTATTATGTATTTCAAAATTTTCATTTAGAATGTGTCCTTTATGAAAAAAAAGTCTTCGTGTCTTTTTCGCTTTTTTAAAATTTTGCTCATCTTAATAGTTTTACTGAGCGGGGCAATATACTTTTTAACCAAAGAAAATATATATACTAAAACCCACCCACCAACAGAAGGTAATACCGTTTCCATTTTACTGCTCGATGGCTTATCTAACCAAATTTTTAAAGCGTTATTGGCTCAAGGTAAATTACCCAACTTAGCCCGATTAATTCAAAAATCAACGTATGTGGAACATGGAATAGCGGCATTTCCTTCCATGACAGGCTACGGTTTTTATCCATTTATCACGGGTGAAAATGCTTCTAAAAGTGGTATAATGGGGCTTCGTTGGTTTGATAGACGACTCAATGAAGGCAACCTACGTAACTACGTCGGGCGGTCGAATATCCACATGAATGAGGATGTTTACCCTTTGCCTAAAAACATATTTGAACTGTATGATACATTTTACACCGCTTCAATTAATACCTACATGAATCGTGGTGCCCACCACGCTGAAATGACCAGCTGGGCGCATACAACCTCAAAATTTCAAGAACAGAGTGGTTTCAAACAGTTGCGCCAGTTGCCGTGGTTGGGTAAAAAATTTGCTAAAAATCATTTTGAACACGAATCCCTCGTGATGGATAAGGCGATTGCACAACTCGCCCGAAATCCGAAAGT
>JANMYC010000591.1:0-1650 GCA_031381715.1 Saprospiraceae bacterium | reverse complement strand
ACCCGTGGAACATCGGCTAATACTGAGGGGTATTACTCCTTGGATTTGGAAAAAGGTACGTACCGCATGGTATTTCAAAGTATTGGTTATAAAAAGAAAATTGAAACCGTTAAAATTGATGGTAAAACTGTTAAAAATATTCAATTAGATAATACTGATATTGAATTATCCGAATTCGTCGTCAAATCCAATGCCGAAGACCCTGCTTATGCCATCATCCGAAAGGCGATTGAAATGCGCAAAGTGTATCGCGACCAAGCACCCGCTTACTCCTGCGATGTGTATATAAAAGGCGTTCAAAAAATTGTGGATGCGCCTAAAAAGTTTTTAGGGCGAGATATGGGAGATATGGGTGGCACTTTGGACACTGTTTCACGCTCGGGTATTCTTTACCTTTCCGAAACCATTTCAAAATACTATGTTGATGGCAATAAAAAGAAGGAAGAATTGGTATCCTCGAAGCTGAGTGGCAGCGACAACGGCTTTGGTTTTAATAGAGCCTCCTTATTTGATTTCAGTTTTTATGATAATTCGATGGATATCGGGCGGCAAATTTTATCGCCCATTGCGGACAATGCTTTGACTTATTACAGGTATCATTTGGTGGGCACTTTCAAGGATGACCAAGGCAATACGGTGAATAAAATAGAAGTTCTGCCGAAGCGGAAGGAAGATCCCACTTGGGCGGGATTCATATATATTGTTGATAATCAATGGAATATATACTCTTCGGATTTGTACGTAACGGGTAAAAGCATTCAGCAACCCATTTTGGATTCCCTCTATATTCGCCAGACGCACGTGCAAGTGGATAAGACTTGGCGGCTTTTTTCGCAAGTGGTAGATTTTAAATTAAAGATTTTTGCGTTAAAAATAAAAGGCGATTTTACGGGTGTTTACAGCAATTACAATCTGACCCCTCAGTATGAAAAGCGTTTTTTTAATAATGAAACGTTCAAAGCAACACGGGGGAAAGACGATAATAATCTTTCAAAATGGGATACTTTGCGCCCCATTCCGTTGACTTTAGAAGAGAAAAATGACTACATCAAAAAGGATTCGCTTCAAAAAGTGAGGCAATCGAAAGTTTACATTGATTCTGTCGAGCAGATAAACAATAAATTCAAATTCATGAAATTATTCACGGGGTATACTTATTCCGATGCTTGGAATCGGCAGTCATTTTCTATTGCTTCGCCTTTGTCCACTTTTACTTTTAATGCAGTGCAAGGCGGCAACATCGCTTTAAAAATGACTTACAGTAAAAGATTCGGCGAGCGTTTCAAACCATCTAAACAATCGTTTTCGGTGACCCCCTCAGTATCGTACGGTTTTGCGGAGAAAAAATTGCGGGCGAATGTCAGTACAAGTTATTATTTTAATCGTTTCAATGACGCCCAAATAAAACTGGAAGGTGGTCAAAAAGTGGAACAATACAACGATGAAAACCCTGTAACAATAATGGCAGGTGAAATTCAGGCCTTATATTATAAACGCCATTATTTTCAACTTTATGATAAAAAATATGCAAAACTCACTTATAGTCAAGAACTTATAAATGGATTAAAAGCCCTTTTGAGTTTTGAAACCGCCCAAAGAAGCGCCCTCAATGTCAATAGTCAATACAGTTTTATTAAAAAAGGGGAAATA
>JANMYC010000559.1:0-2654 GCA_031381715.1 Saprospiraceae bacterium | reverse complement strand
TTAAAATAAAAATAGCTTTTTAAGCTATTTATCTTAAATAAATTTTCATTTTTATTTAGAATACAAAATTTAAGATACCCTTTTTGAATTAAATTATATTGATGTTCACCATCATTAACATTTTTTTGACTATTTTATGATGGAAATCTGAAAAATGTGACTTATCTTTGTATCATTAATTTGTGATTCTACAAGTAGTAATTACAGTTATTGTCGTTAGAAGGGAATATAAATAAAATTTTACAATTTTATTTGACTTATAGACTTGTATATTATGGAATAATACTATAATTTTGTTGATAAGCTATCTGTATTATTCTTTCTAAAAATTTCATTTCAAAATAAATGTGACTTTTTTATTTTGGTGCGTCAAAAAAGCATATTAAACAAAATGAGTAATTTCTTGTTTAGTATACATAAAATTGATTTTAATGTTCCTGATTAAATTCGGGATTATTATATGTAGATTGTTTTCATTTGGTTTTTTGGGGTTATACAGGGTGCGTACCGTCTCGGTATCGTCGCCCTGTTTTTTTTTGCCCTACGTTAAAAAAGCAACACCATTTTACATGGCGTTGCTTTTTTGTTTATACCCCTCAGTATTTCGCACCATTTTTATCAAATACTGCATCTATTCTTAAAAGCAATAGAATGAAAAAACAGATTTCAATCAATAATTTATTAACAACACTGACTATTTTACTTTTAATCTGTATGATTACTTTAGAAATACACAGGTTTCGTTTAGAAGAAATAGTTAGAGTGCGTATTTATAAAGCTTTCATTTCCAATGAAAATGCAATAAATCAAGCTATTAAAGATATAAATAAAGGCGAAAAATACATATTATTACGAGGTTTACCCGGCATAAATAAAGATGAAGCAGAAGAGAGGATTAAGGAAGAAAAGGAATACTCTTTTAAGTATATTAGTTTAGGTTGTGTAAGTGAACGAAAATACTCTTCAATTTATGACCAAATTATGCGCCGATATATTAGTGAGAAGGCTCAAAAAAAGGTTTTCTGGACTTTTGATATTTTCACTTTAAAAGAAATGAAAAAAGCCTCATCCGAATAAATCGAACAAGGCTTTTTATATTTTTCATCGAGAAATACTCGAATAATATTTAAGATTCTAAAGCTGCTGCACCACCCACGATTTCTGAAAGTTCTTTTGTGATGGATTCTTGACGCGCCTTGTTGTAGTTGATACGCAAGTTTTTCAACAACTCATTCGCATTTTCAGTAGCTTTATCCATTGCTGTCATACGAGCACCATGTTCAGATGCATGGGTGTCCAAACAGAATTTATAGAAAGTTGTCTGTAAAATACTTGGAACAAGCTCTTCAAGCAATAATTTTTGGTCTGGCTCAAATATATAATCCGCTTTTTTCTTCTTTGGTTCGCTTTTTTCTACTTCCAATTTTTGAACTGGCAAAAATTGTGCAGCTTCAGGAAATTGCATTGCCGCATTTTTAAAACGACCATACGCTACTGTTACGTGGTCATATTTTTTCGCTTCAAAGCTATCCATCAGGTATTGCGCCACTCTTTTTACGTTGTCAAAGCTTAAATCGTTGTATAAATCAACATATTCAGCATTGATTGCAGATGCTTGATAACGACGACGGAAGAAGTCATACCCTTTTTTACCAACACACAAAATAGTCAATTTGCCATTATCCCTTTGCTTTGAGTATTTCTCATTGATAGCAGCCGTTGCCATTTTAATAACATTAGTATTAAAAGCACCCGCCAAACCACGATTAGACGTTACAACCACTAAACAAGCATTTTCAACTTCACGCTCAACCCCAAACGATGTTGATGCATCACCATCCAAGTTAGAAAGGATATTGATGAGCATTGAGTTTAGCTTATCGGCATACGGGCGCATTTGAGTAATAGCATTTTGTGCTTTACGCAATTTCGCAGCTGATACCATTTTCATCGCTTTTGTAATCTGCTGGGTAGAGATTACGGACGCTATTCGGATACGGACTTCTTTTAAACTTGCCATTATTTGTCAGAATAAATAGACTTCTTTTTAAATAAAATAGAATTTTAAAAATAAAAATTCTATTAACCCCTCAGTATAGAAAGTTTTGAGTTACAGGTTTTAAGTTTTAAGTAGTTTTTAAATAAATAAAATTGTACTCAAAACCCAAAACTTGTAACTCAAAACTCAAAATACTGAGGGGTATTATATATCAAAGTATTGATTTTTAATTATTTGACTTGTTGAGTAATCTCAGCAGCCAATTCTTTTATCTTCGCCAAATCTGCATTCTCGAGCTTACCTTTACGGAAGTTTTCAAGAATATCTTTATGGCGTGTATCAAGAGCTAAATAAAATGCATCTTCAAATGCTCTTACTTTATTCACTGGCACATCCTTAAGCAAATTAGAAGAACCCGCATACATCGCTGCAACTTGTTTTTCAACACTCACTGGTGAGAATTGAGGTTGTTTTAAAAGCTCCACGTTACGAGCACCTTTATCCAAAACGGCTTTAGTAGCAGCATCCAAATCAGAACCAAATTTAGCAAACGCTTCCAATTCACGATATTGTGCTTGGTCAAGTTTCAATGTACCTGATACTTTTTTCATTGATTTGATTTGAGCATTACCACCCACACGAGATACCGAAATAC
>JANMYC010000512.1:0-5148 GCA_031381715.1 Saprospiraceae bacterium | reverse complement strand
TTGATGTGTCAAAATACCCAAATATTGGCGTTGTTGAAAACCCGAATAATTGCCCCAATAATCAAACCGCCAACTAAAGTGCTTGGCAGTCGTGGGCACAAAATAAGCCACGCCCAAAGAAACGTCCATATACTGAGGGGGTACTTCCAACCGTGCATTTGACTTAAAATCCTTAAAAAAATCGCCGTACGAATCACCCGAAAAATTATTATTAGGTCTTTGATTGTAACCCAGCACAGCAAGCGATAATTGTGTCTCAAACCGATGTTTTCCTTGCCTAAAATCCGCAAGGCTCACCAATTTCAAAGCGTTGATTAAGGTACTTGATGCATTGTTCAAGCCCTGTGGCATCGTTCTATTTCTGCCCGATACCCCCAATTCGCCACCGAGATAGATGTTAGTTGTCCTATATGATTTCACCCTTCGCAAATAACTGTACGACAAATGCCCGCCAACTTCAACGAGCTTAAAACCAAACGGTGATTTGAGCGTTTGACTTTGAAATGCCAACTGAATCATTTGCCTCGAAAATGGTTTTTCACACCGATATGTTAGCTGTAAGGGTACGCCAATACCCGAAAATATTAACGGCGAAACCGTTTCAAATTTTAAGGCAGTATGACTCATACCTACGCCCATGCTTATGGTGTGTAATGGTTTTAAAAGTTGTGTTTCGGTAGAGGTTTGAGCTATTATTGGGGTCAAAACCAAAGACCAAGACAGCAAAACGCAAATCAACTTTTTCATAAACATATAGTTAAGTGGCTAAAAGTATCTGTATATAAGAAAGGCATTTCAAGAGCCTCCTACCCTCATCTTTTTTTGAATGAGAACGTTAAATTTTATTTAAATCTATTTCATGGTTTCGGTAAAAGTATGATGCCTTTGGCTTCATCAAGTCACGCAAAGCGTGATGGCGCAGAGTGCGCTCACTAAAAGCATGACTGAGGGGCCTCTTTCAATGCGTCAAAAACGCTTCCACCACTTTCAAAAACACCGCCCCTATCCCTGCCAAAACAAGAATTAACCACTTGTTTTGGCTTTTGGGTATAAAGACAAACTGTTTAAAATAAAATTGCATTATTTGAGTTATGAGCTTTCTATTGAGCCAAAATATAATAAAAACGGATACTTGATAAAGGATTGCTGCCCTTAATGCTCCTTCATTTACACCATAAAAAACATCTTGTAAAATGACATTAAACAAGATGCTCGTGATGACTAAACCACCCAAAAGTCGGGTTTTACGAAACAGTAAAAGTATTGCCCCTGCAATTTCAAAAAAGCCAAGCACCAACGGATAGATTTTCGAGTAGCCATAAAACGCCCACATGAGTTCCATACCCGTCAAAGCTGAAACAGGTTTTTGTGTGACGTTTGAGTTAGAAAACTGCAAGGGTTTTCCGATGCCGTAAAGCAACATTGAAAAGGAGACGCTGATGACAATTGTCATTTCAAAAATGTAGAGATAGTCTTGTTTTTTTAGTTGCATACCCCTCAGTATTTTTATTCAAGCGATATATAGTAGATAAGTTTAGGTGCATAAATTTCAATGTTTTGTAAAAAGATTAAGGAAAGAACCTAATAGTATTACAAATAACATGAATGTAGCACACCCTAACATAAATGCTAAAAAGGCTTTCAAATAATTTGACTTTTTGCTTTTATCAAATGTTTGACCAATCGCCCAAACACTATATGCAAGTAAAATCATACCTGTAATTTGCCCAAAATCTATTTTCGTTGTCGCCACTAAAACTACCTGTAGCGTACAAATTAACATACCTATTCCCATTACAAAACACCATTGGATGATAATTTCAAAAAAATTATAGCCATATTTTTTAAAGAAAATCTTTATCCAAAATGCTACAAATATCCCCATGATGATATTGGTATATCCATAGTGTCCTTGTATCCAATTGAATATCAAACCAATATTTGTTGATTTTGCCTCTCTAAATTGTATGTAGGAGGTTTCAACGTGAAAAATACCAGCCAATATGGTAAATATTAAAGATGTAACGATAATAAACACAACTGGCTTTACCAATCGGCTTCTATTATCGTTCAGGTATTCTCTTATGCTTTTGCCGGGTCTTAACACCAATTCTTTGACAGTGTATAAAAACCCTCTTTCAAAATGCAAAAGATGCTCAATCTCATGTTGAATATAATGTGCATCAATCCTTTTCAGCTTTGCGGGTTGCCCGCAATTAGGGCAATAGCTTTGGCTTACTTCAGTATCACAATTTTTACAATTCATCCTTCTGCTTTTTATAGATGTTGCATACATTAATGCATATCAATATTGCCCCTTTTTTCCAATTCGGCTTTGATATCACTCAGTTGTTTCTTGCCATTAAATATCAGAAAAATTGGCAGCAAAACGCACATCAGCGCAGTGAAACGAACAGATCCATATTGCTCTTGAATAAATAGACCTATCATTACAATAGGCGAAATTATTAAGACTGCGGTGGAATACTTTAATACTTCTTTGCTGTCCTTTTCTTTTTTCATCAATTCTGATACACTCAATTCAGAGAGGTTTTTATTTGCCATATTTCTATACAATTAATAGACTTGTTCAAATATAATTTATCTTTTAAAAAATTATTTATACCGCCTTCTTTCAAATTCGGCTTCAACTTCGTTAAGCTGTTTTTTAGCTAAAAACAGCATATATATTGGAAAGAAAGTGGTAAAAAGTAAGTTTTGCCACCTTAAAGGTTGTTTTGAAATATATGCGCTTATTACTACAACAAGTGTACTTATCAAGCCAATAGCAGCGAAAAAATAGAACCCGTTTTTTGATAGCTTTGCTTTATTTTCCAATTCTCTTTCGCTTAATTCTGATAGATTTTTATTTTCCATATTTTGATATTTTGGTCAGTGATTAAAAACCATTTTAGCCCAACTCCCAATAGATATTAAATCATGTCGTCATTATTGTTTCTTTTTTCAAGTTCAGCTCTAGTATCACTAAATTCTTTTTTGTTGATAAACACAATTGATGACAATGAAAAAAGTACAACCAAAAGAGGCAATGCCACAGTGTATTGCTTTTGCACAAATAGTAATATTATCCCGACTGCTAAAAGCGATAAGATGCCTATAAAAGCACCTAAAATCGTTTTCAAAGTTATTTTTTTTTTCATCAATTCTTTTACACTCAATTCAGATAGATCTTTACTTTTCATTCTTTGAAATATTTAATTTTTATGTGGTTTTTTATTGAAATTTAAGCCTTATACTGAGGGGGTATCCCATGGCGTTTCATTTCTTGATTTCAACTCTTTTTTAATCTTATCCAAATAAATCATAATAAAAATAGACAACATAAGAAATGCCCAACTCATGAAGCCCGATTTTTGGCAACTACCTATGCTTATCATAAAAGTCACAAGCCACAAAAAACCCATATTTTGCTCTTTTTTCTTCAAGGCTTCCTTGCTTAATTCTTTTAAATTTTCATTAAACATTTTTAATATAATTTATTATTAAAAAACATAAAACATTGATTTTTGATTTTTTACAACAAAATATGATGCCTTTGGCTTCATTAAGTCACGCAATGCGTGATGGCGCAAAATGCGCTCACGAAAAGCGTGACTGAGGGGCCACGTTTAATAAATTGAAGTAAATGGGCATACAGCCGCTTACTTATTTTTACGGGATTCGATTTCCTGTTGCAAGGCTTTTTGTTCATCCCGTCGCCTTTTTTCTAAAAATGCGATAATAAATAAAGGAAAAAATGTGGGCCAAACTAAGCCATTCTTGACAAGGCTATAAATGACAATACCGCCCACTATACCAATAATAAAAGCATGGACTGTCGCACCTTTCTTTAATTTTTGTTCCTTTTCTGTTAATGCTTGTTCCGTTAATTCTGACAAATTTGGTGGATTCATATTATCTTAATTTATAATTAAAATGGCTATTGATACATGTTTAAATGAGCGATTGCCCTAAAACCTATTTCTGCACGTCAAAAACAGCATGGTACACTGTGGTATCCGAATCACTGTACGCGACCCTTCGATTGTCCTTGTCTTTTAACTCAAATTCATCATTGACCACAAATTTGACTTCCGTAAATTTATACCCCGTTAAAAATGTTACCGTAGCCGTGTAAAGACTATCTTGCTTAACAGGGGTCATCTCCACACCTTTCCGCCAATTCAAGGGTTTTTCTTTACCCCGAAGGCTGACTGTTTTAACATCTTTTACGGCTGAAACATCTACGGTGAATGTCACCGTTTTTTCAGAAGACTTTTGCACGCAACTTGTTACAGAAAGCGTGAATATACAGACTATTATAATTACAATATTCTTCATAGTGATAATTTTTTTGAAATGAAATAATCTAAACCAAATCGACCCGAACCCAATACCATACCCATCAAACTGACCCACGCAAAACCCATCCCTGGCAACATATTCCAAGTACCTTCATTGAATTGTTGCATAAAAATAGCGACTAACATGGTGCATAAAATCAAGAATGAAAATACCCTCGTTTGAAGTCCCAACACCCAAAAAATACCACCAACTGCTTCGCTGAATGCGCCCATCCACGCAAAAAAAATGGGAAACATGGCGAATATGCCGCCGTAACTTGATACATCCTTTTGAAACCAAAAGGCAACCTCAAAAAAACCCAAATTATTATCAACGGGCGACCACGGCAAACCAAATTTGGCTGCTCCAAAGTCAGATGCAAGAAAATATCCACAAACAATGCGCGGAATGGTAAGTAACAAATCTTGCCACCAAGTGGGAAGTGTAATAGGTTTAATCAGTTGTGCTAGTAATTTTTTCATTGTCATTAATTGTTTAAAGTCAATCACTTCTTTGCGATTGATGATACAAAGGTGCATTTGGAATCAATATCCAGTGCTTCAAATAATAATTTGGAACGTCCCAAATTATCATTTGAAGCCAAAACAGTCATAAAAGCCCTTTTTTGCTTGTTATATGCTCAAAAATAAGTTCGGATACTGAGGGGTTACAGAAAAGTGAACTGAAATGTAGAATCGAGAGTGTGAACTGTACTCTTTTGAAGATGTCTTTTAATAATTTCCATTTGGGTTTTGAAAGGCTCCATTTTATCAAAACACTGATTAATTATTTTGAGTCTGTTTC
>JANMYC010000510.1:0-1716 GCA_031381715.1 Saprospiraceae bacterium | reverse complement strand
CTTCTATGACCGTTTCAGAATAAGCCGTATCTGAGCAATAGGCAAATGAACGAGGCTTTGGTGGGTCAATTGTCAACTCAGAATTGGGAATGCATACCCCCGCCGAGTTCTCGGGGTTAGAAACCTCAGTATTGACGTAATCTGAGCCGTTTTTAATGGCTTTTATGGCTTCAAAAGGGATATTGTATTGGGTTATTTTATCAGCAATAATGTTGCGGGGCAGCATTTTTTCTTTAAAAAGGAAGCCAGAGGTAGGTACTCTATGTTTTAATGGAAATGAAAAAACCTCGACTTGAGCATTCTTAAAAATGAGACATAATTTTTCATTTACATTGATTTCAAAAAAGCGAATGGGGAAAGGAGATTCATAAAATGAATTTTGAAAAACGACTTTTACTATTTCTTCCAAACCAGCGGGTGCAAATATTTCAACCGCATTTTTTCTACCCATCATCGCCATCGAAGTCAGAACGCCGAATAAACCAAAGAAATGATCTCCATGCAAGTGAGAGATGAAAATCTGATTGATTTTCATCTTTTTCACGTGAAATTTCATCATCTGAAATTGAGTTCCTTCTCCGCAATCAATCAAAAACAATTGTTCTTGAATATTCAAAATTTGGGCTGCCAAATATCTATCTCGATAAGGAACAGCCGCACTTGTACCCAATATGGTTAACTCAAATTTCATTTTTAATCTTTAGCTCATTATTGATTTTCGATGTTAACTTTTAATCAATAATCAATAACTAATAATCAATAACTAATTTATCCTTTCAATTTTGAAGAAATGACTTGAATAACGGCTGGCAATACGGAGATAAAAATGATACCTAAAATAACGAGTTCAAAGTTTTTACTCACAAATCCTGTTTTACCGAAATAAAAGCCCAACAACGTCAATGAAATTACCCACAAAGCACCCCCGCCTAAGCAAAAGCCAATATATTTACGATAATCCATCGCTCCGATTCCCGCCACAAAAGGCGCAAATGTCCGAACGATGGGGATAAAACGTGCCATAATGACCGTTTTACCGCCATTTTTTTCGTAAAAAGCCTCGGTTTTAACGAGATATTCGGGTTTTAATACTTTTTTGAGCAAAGGGTGATTGGTTTCAAAAAGCCGTTTTCCTATTTTTTTACCCATGAAATAATTGACATTATCGCCTAATATCACGGCTAAAAACATCAAGGGAATGGCTATTTCAAGTTGTAAAATACCGATTTTAGCAATGGTAGCGCCCACAGCAAAGAGCAGAGAATCGCCCGGTAAAAAAGGGGTAAACACCAATCCCGTTTCACAAAACAGAATTAAGCAAATGATGAAATACGAAAGCGTTTTATAATTGATAAAAAAGCTCTCTACGTGTTTATCGAGATGAAGAAAAAAGTCAATAATTTCGTGCATGAATTTAGATGTTGGATGTTTGATATAAGATGTTGGATGTATGAGGTGTAACGATACCCCCTCAGTATTTTTATATATTAAACTGAATATTACTGTACAAATTGGGGCATCGCCCCTTAAGTTCGGTAGAATAACAGGAAATGAAGATATACCCCGAGGACTCGGGGCGGCAGAGCCGCAAAAAATTTAATTCTTATGCGGCTCTGCCGCGATAAAATTCTATAAATCGTAATTATTCTACCGAACATAAGGGGCGATGCCCCAATTTGTACAGTAATATTCAGTTTAATATATAAAAATACTGAG
>JANMYC010000499.1:0-6485 GCA_031381715.1 Saprospiraceae bacterium | reverse complement strand
TTTTTTGCCGCCTAACGGCACAATAAGAACGGTCAGTGGCATCAAAATTAAGCATTGAAGGTGGCGGTGCGCTGCGTTTCCAAATCGTGTAAAGGCTGCGGCGGTACAAACTATCGCCATGATTTTGTACATAATTGGTCGCATTACGGGTTGCCAAGGCTTCCCATAAACCTGCGGGTTGATAAGGATGAACGCTTTCGCCACCAATAGTTTTTGTTAAAAGTCCGCTTGATGCCAAAGCATTGTCACGCACCAATTCGGCAGGTAAACGGTGGGCGGGATAGCGGCTGTATAAATCATTTGCAAAGTCTTGTTCCTTCGTCGTTGCAGTGGGTGTTGAGGATTGCTGATAAGTAGCAGAAAGCACAATTTCTTTTAAAAATGCCTTAATATCCCAATTTTTTTCTCTAAAATCCAACGCCAAGGCATCTAACAATTCGGGATGCGACGGGAATGCGCCTTGATTACCAAAGTCCTCTTGCGTCATCACAAGCCCTTTGCCGAACAGCATTTGCCAATAGCGATTAACGGCAACCCGTGCAAAGAGTGGATTTTTTTCATCAATAAGCCATTGAGCCAAACCCAAACGATTTTTAGGGTATTTTTTATCATCAAAAGCAAAAATTTTAGGCAATGTATTGGGCGTAACTTCCGTTTTTGTCGGCGCATCATACGCCCCACGGTCGAGGATGTACGTTTTACGATATTCTTTCCTATCTGTCATAATCATCACTTCTTCTTCATTCGTAGATATGTCATTTTCTTGTTTTCGCAATGAAATAAGTGAATCTACGCTCTCTTTAAACGCTGATTGATACCCCCGCAGTAAAAAGAACGCCAAAAGCTGCTTTTGTTCGTTTTCTGTTCTCTTTTTCTTCTCAATCAATTGTGCCGCAAGTCCTTGATTATCAAAGAGTTCTAAAACTTCAATTTCAGATAATTGTCTTTTGAAAATCTCCAATTCGTCCATATCCATATTTTGAAGCGTGCGCGGCGAATTTGATCCCAATGTAAAATTCCGTCTGCCTCTAATGACGTTAAAACGAGCAAAAACAAGGCTTTTTTGCAAATTATCTGTCAAGAGTTTATTTTGAGGGGTCTTGCCATTGAGCCAAAAACGGATGCCTGAAGCCTTGCTGCTACCATCATAAGTGAGCGCAATATGCGTCCACTCCCCTACTTTTAAAGTGTCAATTGTATTAAAATCAATCGCATTATCGGGCAAAACATGGGCGAATTGAAAGGATAAAGTTCCGTTTTTGTTCAATTTGCACGCCCAACCTCGGAAACCTTCTTCTTCGCTATTAGCTTTATTAAAAATAGGCCCTTCTTCGCCATATTTGTTCAATTTTACCCAAATACTGACTGAAAAAGGTTGAAAACGGTCATAATTCAAAGCCGTTCCCGCTTCAATACTTGCCTCGCCTCTGAACGACAATCCTTGCCCTTTTTTTCCCGCGATACTGAGGGGGTACTTGTCTTTATCGCCTGAAAATCTGACGGCTTTCAAAGCTGTATCTGCTTTTTCAATATTCCAAAAACCGCTAATTTTGCCTGGTGGTTTAATTTTTACAGTCGTGTCTTTTTTACTTTTTTCAAGTTCTTTTATGCGTCTCTCCAATTCCGCTTTTGTGGGCGGCGTAATCCAATCGGCGATTAAAGTAGTGTCTTGTTTTTCAAAATCCAAATACATCACCCGCCCAACGAGTTCTTTCAAAAAGGCTTTATCCTTGTTTTTTATGCTTGAAAGCCAGTTTTCAAGGTCTTGTTTATACTGTTCTGTCACTTGAGTTTTAGCAATATGCGGTTGCATCAAGGTTTTCAAACTGTCCAAACTTTTCTCCGCAACCACAGTCGGGAGTAACACCGTTGGCGCAGCTTCTCCATTGTACGGCACAATCCCAGACTCATTATTTTGATTGAAAAAAGCATATAAAGAATAGTAGTCTTTATGTTCAATCGGGTCATATTTATGCGTATGACACTTCGCACATTCGGTTGAAAGTCCTAAAAATGCTTTGCCAAATGTCGCCACTCGGTCGCTCACATACTCCACACGATACTCTTCAGGCACAACACCGCCCTCTTGCGATTGCTGATGATTGCGGTTAAAACACGTCGCAATGAGTTGGTCGCGGCTCGGATTAGGCAATAAATCACCCGCTAATTGCCAAGTTGTGAATTTATCAAAAGGCAAATTTTGATTAAAAGCCCGAATCACCCAATCCCGATAAGGGTAAGTATTCCGCATCCCATCGTCTTGATAACCATGCGAATCGGCATAACGCGCCACATCAAGCCACTCCAAAGCCATGCGCTCGCCATAATGTGGCGAAGCCAAAAGGCGGTCAACCAAACGCTCATAAGCCATTGGCGATGAATCATTTACAAACGCTCGAACTTCTTCAACGGTTGGCGGCAAGCCAATTAAATCCAAAGACAAACGGCGAATGATGGTCTCTTTTGTCGCTTCGGCATTGGGTTTTAAACCCTTTTCTTCCAATTTTTGAAGAATAAAATGGTCAATCTGGTTTTTTACCCAAGCCTTATTTTGGACATCAGGCAAAGGGTATTTGAAAGGCGGTATAAATGCCCAATGTTCTTGATATTCTGCACCTTCTTCAATCCATTGAATCAATAATTTTTTCTCTGAATCCGTCAATTTCAAATTCGATTTTGGCGAAGGCATCATCTCCTGAGGGTCATCGGTCATTATGCGATTAACCAATTCACTTTCATTGGGTTTAAACGGTACAATCGCCCGTTTACCCGATTTCATCACTGCTGTTGCTCCGTCAAAAGCCGTGAGTTGCAGCCCAGCTTCCACCTTGTTTTTATCGGGTCCATGACATTTAAAGCATCTATCCGCTAAAATCGGTTTGATTTGGCTGTTAAAATTTACTTTTTTAGGCGGTTGTGGAGGGGAAGAACTTTCCAAAAGTTTGAAACTTTTGGAAAGTTGATTCACCTTTTTACCCCCCTCAGTATTTGGAGCAGTTTGAGGCTTGTTTTCAGTAAAAAACACCGCTTTTGTGAGAAAAAAAAGAAGAAAAGCGGTTATATTGAATAGCTTTATTGGCTGTTTCATTTCCATTTTTTTTAATAAAATTTAAGCTAAAACCGATTTCACCACCTTACCCGCCACATCCGTCAAACGATAGCGTCTGCCTTGTGTTTTAAACGTAAAACGTTCATGGTCAATGCCCATTATGTGCATCACCGTTGCTTGATAATCGTGAATATGAACGGGGTCTTTGATGATATTGTAGCCAAAATCGTCGGTTTCCCCGTAAGTAAAACCCTTTTTCACCCCCGCACCAGCCATCCAAATCGAATAACAACGGGGATGGTGATCGCGTCCATAATTATCAAGTGTGAGTTTCCCTTGTGAGTAGCAACCGCGCCCAAACTCGCCGCCCCACACCACGAGCGTATCTTCGAGCAAGCCCCGCTGTTTGAGGTCGAGAATCAAAGCTGCCGAAGGTTGGTCAACATCTTTAGCCAATTTTGAAATTTCGGAAGGCAGATTGCTGTGTTGATCCCAACCTTGATGATATAATTGGACAAAACGCACATCGTTTTCAATCAATTTCCTCGCTAAAAGGCAATTTGCGGCATAAGTCCCTGGTTTTCGAGCATTTTGTCCATAGAGTTCGAAAACCGAATCGGGTTCTTTACTCACATCGAGGGTTTCGGGAACGGAGGTTTGCATCCGATACGCCATTTCATATTGGGCAATTTTACCATTGAGGTCATCATCAAGGGTTTGTTCTATTTCTAATTTGTGCAGTTTTGACAAGGCATCGAGCATATCGCGGCGCGAAACTTTATCCAAACCTTTTGGGTCATTGAGGTATAAAATCGGGTCATTGCCAGAGCGAAACAACACGCCTTGATGCTCGGATGGCAGGAAAGCATTGTTCCACAATTTGGTATAAAGAGGTTGGTCAAAGCTATTTGAACGCGACAACAAAACACAAAACGAAGGTAAATTCTTGTTTTCAGAACCCAAACCATAGCTAATCCAAGAGCCAAAACTCGGTCGTGCGCCTTGTTGACTGCCTGTTTGAATAAACGTCGAGGCGGGGTCGTGGTTAATCGCTTCGGTGTGCATGGTTCTGATAACGCACATTTCATCGGCAATTTGCTGATGATACGGCAATACATCACTCAACCAAATTCGACCTTTTCCGTATTGGGCAAAATTAAATTTGCTACCTGCCAAAGGAAAAGATTTTTGATGTGCCGTCATGCCCGTCACCCGTTGCTCACCACGTACTGAGGGGGGTAACTCTTGACCGAACATTTCTTTCAGTTTCGGTTTATAATCGAATAAATCCAATTGCGAGGGTGCGCCGCTTTGGAACAGATATATAATCCGCTTTGCTTTCGGAGCAAAATGGGGCAATTCTGGTTCATTGGATAAAAAATTATTCTCGTTTATCAAGCCGCCTAATGCCGTTGCGCCAAGCCCTAAAACACTACCCGAAAGGAAGTTTCGGCGGTTCATTTTATGGTTGTATTCTTCAAAAATGTTCATTTTTCAATTGATTTTAAAGATTAAACACTTAAATAGTTGGGCTAAAATAATCGACAATTTCTTTTTTAAGTCGGCTCTCAAAATAATAGAAAATTCTCCGCTGCGCTCCGTATTTCCTATTATTTTAAGCCCGACAGAAATTGTCAATTATTTTTAAACGCCTACTTATACCCGCGTCAACTTCACTGGCGGCGTATGATTGGCATTCCATTGGCAGACATAAATGCTTTTATCTTCATCTATGCACACATCATGTCCATGTTGAAAAACTGGATTCGCCATTTGAAAAGTTTGTTGCAAAATACCGTCTTTATACTGAGGGGTCTCTCCACCAGGGCTTGAAATGACTTTGTTACCTTTATCCAAAATGGTAATAAAACCCGTATTCGCATTGCGTTTGCCCGCCGAATCTTTTGACCAACAAACTCCTGCGTATAAATTTTCACCATTAATCACAGGGCGACAAACGTACATGCCAGGCAAATCAATGCGCTTGATAAACTTGCCATCTAAAGTAAAAACTTTAAAACAAGTCTCTTCGCGTGATGTACAAATCAGCGTTGGGTTGTTTTTATCACGGGTATCTACCACCACACCATGTGCGTTTATGAGATTATGCTCTTTATTTTCATTATTTCGACCGCCAAAATGACGGATATATTGCCCTTTTCCGTTGTATTGAATGATATAATCCGAGCCGTAACCATCGGCGACGTAAATATCACCATTTGGTGCAACGGCAGTTTCAGTGGGTTGAAATTTTTCAGAATCTTTATAAATACCAATCGTGCGCGGATGCCCGATAGTGAAGATGATGCGTCCGTTGACATCCGTTTTCACAACTTGCCCAGCTTGAGCGATTGTTTTACCTGTTCGATCTTGCGCATAACCGCAATCCACGATGAACAAAAAGTCTTCTTCTCCTTCTTTTGAAAGCGTCAAACCATGCCCACCGCCATAAGCCGTTCCCCAATAATCGAGTAATTTGCCCGATTTATCAAAAATCATAATATTGTTATGTGTATGATCGCCAATCATAATCAGTCGTCCCTTGCTGTCTTGCACCATTTCATGGCAGTTGATAAGTGGGTAGCTGTTCGCACCGATTTTTGCCCAATTTTTATCTACTTTGTAGGTAAAACCGTTGTGTCCGATGATAGTATCGGCAGGTTTTGCTTTTTTATTGAAAATAGAAAAGCCAAAACTCGGTGTTGTTAAAGCTGCGGCAGAAGCAATAGCTGTATTTTGGATAAAATTACGTCTTGTTGTCATTTTATAAAGATTATTAAAATGTGTAAAAACGAGCCATTCTGAACTATCACTTTTCACTTTTCACTTTATTTGTATCAGGTTTGGCAAATTGAAAACCGCCCGTATCAACTTGGACATTCGGCAAAGCTTTCTTTAACTGTTCAATTCCTGTTGCTGTGGTTTTTGTTTGCCATAAATATACAATTTTTAAATTAGGGCATTTTGCCAAATCTGATAATCCTTTATCCGTGATATTTGTGCCGTATAAATTGACTTGTTCGAGATTCGGTAAGTCTTTCAAATGCACCAAGGCGGCG
This sequence comes from Saprospiraceae bacterium, assembly GCA_031381715.1. Classification (GTDB taxonomy): domain Bacteria; phylum Bacteroidota; class Bacteroidia; order Chitinophagales; family Saprospiraceae; genus JAAFJT01. Next base: position 377 of record JANMYC010000499.1, on the reverse strand, counting down.
TCTGTAATGCTTGTTTTTTCAAGATTCAATCGGCTAATATTTTTTAACGAAGACAATTTTTTAACATCGGCATCGCTCACAGGTTGATTGCTCAGCCGAACTCTAACTAATTGATTGCCCACACTTTGTAAATTATCAATCAACGATGAATTATAGTTTTTGACGTTCACAAAATTCGCCATCAAGTAATTTGAGCCTTCGCCAAAAGTGCTGATAATGATATTTTTATCTTTCAATTGGCTCAATACTGAGGGGGTCACTGCTTCGATTTTATTCTTTAAAATCGTTGCTTCGATATTTTGTACAGCGACCGGAGCAGCTGTATTCGCCTTTGAAACAGCCGTTTGTACCGTTTCCGTTGTTGCCTTTGGCAATTT
>JANMYC010000471.1:0-3397 GCA_031381715.1 Saprospiraceae bacterium | reverse complement strand
ATTTATGCCGAAAAATATGTAGAAGAGCCGCGCCACATCGAATTCCAAGTAGCGGGCGACCAATACGGAACGGTCTGTCATTTATCTGAAAGAGATTGCTCTATTCAACGCCGCCATCAAAAGCTCGTTGAGGAATCTCCTTCTCCTTTTATGACCGATGATTTGCGTCAACGAATGGGCGATGCGGCTATAAAAGCAGCACAATGTATCAATTATGAAGGTGTCGGGACAGTAGAATTTTTGGTAGATAAATACCGCAATTTCTATTTCATGGAAATGAATACCCGTATTCAAGTTGAGCACCCCGTAACAGAAGAAGTTATTGATTTTGACTTGATAAAAGAGCAAATTAAAATAGCTGCTGGAGCACCCATTTCAGGAAAAAATTATTTTCCTAAAATGTGCGCAATGGAGTGCCGAATCAATGCCGAAGACCCTTTCAACGATTTTAGGCCAAGCCCAGGTAAAATAGTCTCATTCCATTCCCCAAAAGGGCATGGTGTACGCGTAGATACCCACGTTTATGCGGGATATACAATTCCGCCTTATTATGATTCGATGATAGCAAAGCTCATCGTTCGTGCGCAGACAAGAGAAGAATGTATCACTAAAATGGAACGCGCTCTCGACGAATTTATAATCGAAGGTGTAAAAACAACAGTCCCTTTTCACCAGAAATTGATGAAAAATGAGGACTTTAGAAGCGGTAACTTCCATACAGGATTCTTAAATATCTGGAATTTTAAAGAAGATTAAAATATAAGATTTTATAGTTTTCAATATCCGATGCTCATTTACAGCATCGGATATTCTATTTTACCCCCTCAGTATAAATCTCGAAAATAAGCATTTTGAACACTTTCAGGTTATCCACAACATGTTAGAAGATTTATTAAAACAATTTGGTAAGTTTTTACTAAATTTGTTGCTAATTTTACCCGTTAAGTAGTTTGGCTAAAATAAACACTGCTATCTTTTTGTGTCGGCTCTGTAAAAAGTAAAAAATACTCCGCTTCGCTCCGCATTTTTTACTTTTTACAGCCCGACGATAGCAGTGCTTATTTCTTTACGCCTACTCATTCATCTCGTTTGCACATAAAAAATATTAAATTTATATAGCTTATGAAATTTAGCGTTTCTTCTTCAGACCTTTTAAAGCAACTTCAAATAGTAGGAGGAGCAATCGGCTCTAATCCTGTTTTACCAATCTTAGAAGATTTTCTTTTTATTATAAAAAATAATGTCCTAAGTATAGCTGCTACAGATTTGGAAACATCCATCAATACTGAAATGGATATAATGTCTGATTCAGATGGAACGGTAGCCATACCCGCTAAAATTTTGTTGGATACCCTCAAAGCCCTTCCTCAGCAACCCATTACATTTAGCGTAAATGAGGATAGTTTCGGTATAGAAATTACTTCTGCTTACGGAAAATATAAATTGGCCGGTGAAAATGGAGCTGATTTCCCTTCAATTCCATCTGCTGATGATGAAGCGACTATCTCTATCCCCTCAGCAATGCTTTCTCAAGGTATCAGTAAAACTATTTTTGCGACCAGTAACGATGAACTTCGCCCCGCAATGACAGGCGTTTATTTTCAAATTGATGAAAACAAACTCACTTTTGTTGCCACGGATGCGCATAAATTGGTTCGTTACGCTTTTACTGATATTAAAAGCGACACTGCAACCAACTTCATTGTCCCTAAAAAGGCTTTAAATCTATTGAAAAATGCTTTGCCACAAAACGATGAGGTGAAGATTTCGTACAATAAATCCAATGCCTTTTTCAGCTTCGCGAATGTGAATATGGTTTGCCGCTTGATTGATGCGCGTTATCCGGATTATAATGCGGTTATCCCTATTGATAATCCGAACAGATTCATCGTCAATCGCAGTGATTTCCAAAATTCATTGAAACGTATAGCAATTTATGCTAATAAAACAACCAATCAAGTTATTCTAAACATCAACGATAAAAGCCTTACGGTATCGGCGCAAGACCTTGACTTTTCTAATGAAGCAACCGAGCAACTTACATGCTCTTTCAATGGAGAACCTCTCACTATTGGGTTCAACGCCAAATTCCTTGTTGAAATGTTGAATGTCATGGAAGGAGATGAAATAAGAATGGAGCTCTCTACGCCTACCCGTGCAGGTATTTTAAAACCTACCGAAGAAGTAGATGGAGAAGATATTTTGATGCTTGTAATGCCTGTAATGCTATCTAATTAAGTTTTTGCAGTAATTAATTCAAGGATATTTAAAAAGCGGCTTATCGATTCACTCGATAAGCCGCTTTTCTTATTGGTAATCAGCATTTTAAGTAAAAATTGGTACAATTATTTCATTAAAATAAATAATATATAATTAAATATAATTTTATTATTAAACTCGACACCCCCTCAGTATTTTCAATAAAAAAAAACAAATCCAAATTGGTTTTTAATAAAGGGTAAGTTAAGAATCTTAAAAAGGATTTAAAATAAACCCAACTAAGTTTTTGGCATTTTTCTCCTAATAATATACCTATAAGTCCAAGCAATGAATTTTAAAAAACATATTATTCCCATCCTCATATTAGCATCTTTCTCAAGCTATGCGCAGACTACATCCATATCTGACGCCACAAAAAAGGATGACAAAAGCATCATTAAAATAACTCGTGCCATTGACACTACTGCACGGACTTCTAATACTGCTAAAAAAATGCCAAATGGTAAAGCAGACATTCAGAATGTTAAAGTTCTGAATGGCTCGAAAGATGATTTTTCTCCTCTTTTTTTTGAAAATGGTTTGCTCTACTGCTCCAATAGCCGTAAAATCAAAAAAGGAGAAGATGCAGATAAAGTTCCCGAAGATTTGAATCTAAAATATGCATCCTTCGATTCTCTTGGTAAACTAAGCAAACCTACGTCTTTTGGCAAAAGAACTAATTCAAAAACCCATGAAGGGCCCTCATGCTTTACTAAAAGTGGCGACTCACTCTTTTTGACCCGCAATATGTCAAAAGGAGGTATTGATAAAAAAAGTAAAAACGGCTTATTTACTTTAAAAATATATCTCAAAACACGCGACACTTTAGGTTCGTTCATAGGTGACAAACTATTACCTTTTGAAATAGGGGATTATTCCTATTGCCACCCTACTCTATCTGCGGATGGCAGACGGCTTTATTTTTCATCTAATATGCCCGGAGGATTCGGTGGAATGGATTTATATATGATTCGCAAAACCAATGACAGCACTTGGAGTGCCCCAATTAACCTTGGTGCACGCGTAAACACCCCAAAAAATGAAGTGTTTCCTTTCATGCAAGATAATGGTATGCTCTATTTCTCTTCCAACGGGCTTCATAAAGGTAAAGGTGGGCTCGATATTTATGCCATAGAAA
>JANMYC010000457.1:0-3410 GCA_031381715.1 Saprospiraceae bacterium | reverse complement strand
CCGCCTTGACTTGAATTAACCACGAGCGACCCCTCAGTAAGAGCCACCCGCGTAAGTCCGCCGGGAACAATTTCGATGCCGTTGGGTCCACAAAGTGCATAAGGTCGGAGGTCGATATGACGTGGTTGCAATCTGCCATCAATCAAGCAAGGTACAGTAGAAAGGCTGATAATAGGCTGTGCAATAAAAGAACGCGGATCTTTTAAAATATTCTCCTTCATTTTATCCATTTCTTCCTCGGTTGCTTTATTGCCCATCAGCATACCGTAGCCACCTGAATCGTTGGTGCGTTTGACCACCATTTTATGCATATTTTTAAAAACATGCTCACGTGTAGCGGGGTCTTGTAGTCGAAAAGTAGGGACGGATGCAAGTATAGGCTCTTCGTTGAGGTAGTATTTTATCATATCTGGCACGTAGGCATATATGGCTTTATCATCGGCTACACCATTGCCTACAGCGTTGACAATAGCGATATTTCCTTTTCTATACGCTGACATCAAGCCCGGAACGCCCAATACGCTATCTGGTTTGAAAACCAAAGGGTCGAGGTATTCATCATCCAGTCGGCGGTAAAGTACATCTACTTGGCGGGGTCCACGGGTAGTTTTCATGAATACTTTGTGGTCTTTTACAAAGAGATCACGCCCTTCCACAAGCTCTATGCCCATATAACGAGCTAAAAAAGTATGCTCATAATAAGCTGAGTTGTATACGCCAGGAGTCAGTAAAGCAATATTTGGATTCGATATTTGACTCGGAGCTAAGGAGCGTAAAATGCCGTGCAACAGCAATGGATATTGCGCTACTTGCCGAACCTTACTTTCTGAAAGCAAATCTGGAAAGAGTCGTTTGGTGATTTCACGATTTTCAAGCATATAGCTCACGCCTGAAGGTGTGCGGAGGTTATCTTCAAGCACATAATACGTACCATCAGCATCTCGAATTAGGTCAATTCCTGCAATGTGTACATATATATCGTGTGGCACATTGATACCAAAAACCTCACGTGTAAAATGTGGACATGAAACAATCAAGTCAGCTGGTACAATGCCTTCTTTAACGATATTCTGTTCATGGTAAATATCATTTAAAAACATATTTAAGGCTTTCAAACGCTGCTTGACACCTGCCTCAATATGCGCCCACTCACTGGCAACAACTATTCGTGGAATGATGTCGAAAGGGAAAATGCGCTCAATACCTTCGTTTTCAAAATAAACAGTAAAAGTAATCCCTTGATTCATGAATAACTCTTGGGCGAGTTGTTCTTTGCGCATCAAATCCCCTAAATCCAAAGCGCTAATCCCTTTTGCCACGGCGGCATAATGGCTTCTGGTGGTTCCCTCTGTATGCATTTCATCCCAAAACTTAGGACTGACATTGTAGCTCTCAAATAACTTATTTCCTTTCATGCGTTCATGATTAAAGTCCTGTTGAATAGTCTTTTTATTTGGTTTTTAGTCTTTTTCTTTGAGTTTTTGAGAATTCGACTCAATGTCTTAAATATGTAGGGATTTATATTAGCCAAACTACATAAAATAAGTTGTTGCTTCCCTATTTCTTAGTTTATTTGCGAAAATAACTCCCTTTTATGCTAATGTCTGCCTATGAAGTGGCTATTAAATAATTTTAAAATAAAAAATACGTTATTTTCGAAAACGTAAAATTAAATTTTATTATTTAAAATAAATTTAAAATTTAAATTGCTTGTAATTTCAGCATTTTTATGTGACGAAATCAAGTTTCTGAATCTAATAATAAGGAGACACTTAATATTTGTGCAGTTATTTTGAATGACTATAAATATGAATTAAAACAGCTCATAAGTGTTTTAAAAAAGTCTAATTTTAGGAGTAGTTTCATATCTTTACAAAATGCAGAAATGTCATTCACTTTTAACGTGCCTCACAAGCAGGCGTCAATAAATAAATCTGCCTTTGTCAGAGTACTAAAAGGAAGTCAATGCTCAATGACTGCAACGTTTTATTACAAAATTTCAGGAGTATCAATTGAATTCTCCAAAACCGACTCTATTCTTCCCTAATTGTTAACAGCCTTTTTAAATAATTGATTATCAATTGATATGCAATTGATAATCAACACACTCATATCATTTTGAAAACTAATTTAAGTAAAAATATAAAGATTCTCTATTATGTCAATAATTGAACCGAAACCAGTTAGTTACGAATTAGCAAAACACATGGAAGTTATTTCTGAATTGGAAGGAATGGTTTCGGAGGCAGTGACCACACTATTGGTTGATCCCGAAAAATGTTGGCAACCTTCTGATTTTTTACCCGATATGCAACAAGAAGATGCCCTTGACCAAGTACGACACTTGCGTGAGAGGGTAGCGGGGTTGCCAGATGATGTTCTTGTCTCACTCATTGGTAATATGATTACTGAAGAAGCGTTGCCCAGTTATCAAACTTACTTCAATTTACTGAGGGGTATCAATGAAGAAGGCGAATTGACGAGCACAAACAGTTGGGTGACTTGGTCGCGCGGATGGACTGCCGAAGAAAATCGTCACGGCGATTTGTTGAATAAATATCTCTATTTGACCGGTAGGGTGAATATGCGTAAAGTGGAGCAATCCATTCAGCACCTTATCACCAACGGTTTTAACCCTCAAACTGAGCAAGATCCCTATCAAGCGATGATTTACACATCGTTTCAGGAGCGGGCTACTAAGGTTTCGCACGTTAATACGGGAAAATTGGCGGATAAAGCAGGTGATTCAACGCTCGCGCGCATCTGTAAAACCATTGCAGGCGACGAAGCTCGACACGAAAAAGCCTATAAGTCTTTTATTGGAAGGGTATTTGAAATCGATCCTAATGGTGCAATGTTGGCTTTTGAAAAAGTTATGCGCAATCAAATAATTATGCCTGCCGTTTTGATTGATAAGGACAATGATGAAAATCTATTCGCCCGCTATGCTGCTATTACTCAAAAAATAGGCATTTATACCACTTGGGATTACGCCAAAATTATTGACCACTTGGTCAACACATGGAAAATTGAAAGCATCACTGGATTAGAAGGAGCCGCTGCCAAAGCACAAGAGTATCTTAGTAAACTCGCTACCCGTTATGAACGCATAGCCGAGCGCTCTAAAGCACCAGAAGAGATTGTTCTGCCGTGGTTGAGTTAGTGATTTTATTAAAAATCGGCATCGAGTACAATTTAAAAACACTCGATGCCGATTAAAGCAGTTAGGCTAAAATAAACCTGCCTACCGGCAGGCAGGCACTGCCATGTTTTTAAGTCGGTTCTATAAAATGTAAAAAATACTCCGCTCTGCTCCGCATTTTTTACATTTTACAGCCCAACGGTAGTGGCGTTTATTTCTTTACGCCCATCTGCATTTAGAATAACTTGGCTTTTACTCTAAAATTAGA
>JANMYC010000438.1:0-3772 GCA_031381715.1 Saprospiraceae bacterium | reverse complement strand
CGGGCAAAGGGCACGGTACAGATATAGCCGTTTTGATGGGTTTAATGGGTGAAGACCCTGTGACCACAGATGTCAATCTGATTCAAAAAAAGGTTGAAAATGTGCAAAATACTGAGAGCCTGCCCCGAGGACTCGGGGGGGGGCATTTGGATAATAAAAAACCAATTCCCTTTCATTTTGAAAAAGATATTGTCTTTTTTATGGATACTTCACTGCCTTTTCACCCCAATGCTGTTACGTTTGCCGTGGAGCTGGATAACGGAGATTCTTTTGCCCAAACGTATTATTCCATCGGAGGTGGTTTTGTGATTAAAGAAGGTGATGATGCTGCGGAAAGAAAAACCGTAAAATTGCCATATCCCATTGATAATGCGGATGATTTGTATCATCACTGCATGAGTAATATGAGTGCTATTTCACAAATTGTGTGGGAAAACGAATCAGTTTGGCGTGAAAAATCAGATGTGGGCAAAGGTTTAATGAATATATGGCGTGTCATGCGCGAATGCATCTACAAAGGCTGTCATACTGAGGGGGTACTTCCAGGCGGCTTGAATGTAACCAGAAGAGCATCGGGCTTGAATCGCCGCCTCATGAAAAAGGAGGTTTATGGCAATTATGATGATTGGCTTAAAATTATCCAAAATCGCTCTTTTACTTTTAATGAAACTTTGAATTGGGTCAGTTGTTTTGCCTTGGCGGTGAATGAAGAAAATGCATCATTTGGTAGGGTGGTAACCGCTCCCACGAATGGGGCAGCGGGCGTGATACCAGCCGTTTTACAATATTTTGTTGCTTTTGAAAATGGCAATTCTACCTCTAAAATCATTCAATTCCTTTTAGTGGCAGGTGAAATAGGCAGTATTTTTAAAAAAAATGCCACAATTTCGGCTGCGATGGGTGGTTGTCAAGCTGAAATCGGGGTTTCATCAGCAATGGCAGCAGCAGCATTGACGGAGTGTTTGGGTGGCAGTATTCGACAAGTGATGATGGCGGCGGAAATAGCGATGGAACATCACTTAGGTTTGACGTGCGACCCGATAGGCGGTTTGGTGCAAGTGCCTTGCATCGAGCGCAACACCATGGGAGCAATCAAAGCCATTACAGCCAGTCAATTAGCCCTACAAAGTAGCCCCGAATCCGCCAAAGTTTCCCTTGATAATGTGATAAAAACAATGTGGCAAACAGCTTTGGATATGAATTCAAAATATAAAGAAACCTCTGACGGTGGTTTGGCTATTAATGTGCCGATTAGCTTGAGTGAATGTTGATTTACTTTGCAGAATTAACCATAATTACTTATTTTTGTAAAAAGAGATTAAAATGACAAATAATATCAGTGTGTATGATGAAGTTGCGGCTTTTATGGCAAGTATGAATCCTGAAAAAGTTATCGCATTTAAGCCATCAAAAGCCAACCAAGATAGGTTAGATAATTTATTAGATAAACAGAAAATTGAAGGGTTAACACCAGAGGAAAAGAGTGAAATTGAACACTACCTCATGCTCAATCGTATAATTGGGCTTGCCAAAGCTCGGGCATTAAGTCTTTTAGCTGCATGAGAGAATTTATTTCTAAGGCTTTGAAACAGCAAGTTGCTCGACGAGCTCAGTTTCGATGCGAATATTGCCTTTTATCAGAATCAGTTTCTTTCTATAGTTTTCATATTGACCATGTGAGAAGTATAAAGCATGGAGGCTTAACTCTTTCAGAAAATTTAGCTTATTGTTGCCCAGATTGCAATCATTTTAAAGGCTCTGATATTGGTAGTTTTTCTTTAGAAAATGATGAAAGCTTAGTCCGATTTTTCAATCCAAGAAAAGATAAATGGGATGAGCATTTTGAACTTAATAACGGAGGAATTTACGGTAAAACAGATATTGGAATAGCAACCGAACGCATTTTTAAATTTAATGACTCAGATAGGCTTATCTTCAGAAGGCAATTATTACAACTTTCACGTTACCCCTAAAATATAAAATTCAATAATTTTCTCACCGCGCTATCCAACTCGCAGGATTCAAATGCGTCCTTTCAAGCCATAATTCAAAATGCACTTCTGAATCATTGCTCACGGGATTGACGCCTGCGTAACCAATGGTTTGGCGAGTAGCTACCGATTGACCTTTTTTTACCACTACGGTTGATAAATTGGAATAAACGGTGTAGTAGTTACCGTGCTGAATCAAAACCACATAACCCATACCCGGAATACTTGAAATAATGGAGACATTGCCCGTGAAAACAGCCCGCACGTCGGCGTTAGACGAGGTTTGAATATCGATACCGTTATTAATTGCAGTTACTCTATCCAAAACTTGCTGTTTACCAAAGTTTCTTACTATGGTACCAGTGGCAGGAGGCGGTAATTTGCCTTTATTATTTCTGAAATCGCTGGATAAGGCGAGGTTTTCAGATGATTCAGTGATGATATTTTCAGCGCGCGGTTTCTCGGTGGCAGCTTCGGGCGCTACATTGGTGCGCGATTTAGTCTTTTTTTCTTTAGTTCGTTCTAATGCCAATCTATCGGCTTCGGCTTGTGTTTTGCGTTGTCGTTCTTCGGCTGCTTTCCGTTTGGCATCTAATTCGGCAGAAATCAGTCTTTCAATAGAGGTATTTATTTTTAAATTTTGTTTTTCCTGCGATTTTAACTCACCTGATAAACGTTTTTCCTCACTTTTTAATTCTGAAATCAGTTTATCTTTATTCTGTTTCTCTTGTTCCCAAATGTTCCGTTGTTGCTCATTTGCACTAATTAAAGTCTGTTTTTGGGCTTTTTGCTGAACAAGATATTCATTTTTAGCCAAAAGGGACTTTTGAGTTTCGGTTATCAACTTAGCTTGCCTTTTACGGAATTTATCATACATTCTGAAATATTGCCATTTGTAATAGGCTTCCGTAAAATTATTGGAAGAAAGCATAAAAAGAATAGCATTATCGGGTACTTTCATTTTATAAGCCCTGCGTATCATTGTGGCATACTCAATTCTGAGGCGATTAATGTCCTCATTCAGAGCATCCAGCACTTCCTCTGTTCGGGTGATGATATTATCTGTCTCGTCTATTTCTTCGTGGAGATTATTGATGAGGGCTTCACGGGTTTCTATTTGGGTTTGAACCGCCTCCAATTTATCGCGCGCAGCAGTGCGCGTTTGTTGTGCTTTATTGAGTTGCAGCGTGGTGGTTTCTATCTGTTTGAGGAGTTGCTGGCGTTTTATTTCAAGTTCACCTCTTTTATTCTGAGCAGAAACACTGAGGGTAAATAAAAGAAAGAGAAGACCTATAAAGCCTTTCGAAACTTTATAGGTCTTGCAAGAGATATCATTGAGCACTGCTATAATGTGCTGGAATTTCAAATTTAATTGCTTTCGGAACATTAACTTCAAGACCATCGTTATCCACTTCTAATGTAATACTGATTTTTCCCGTTTGTGGGCTTTCAACATTGAGCGTGCGAATATACGGAAATTTTCTTTGGTCATTCGCATACCCCCTCAGTACATTATAATTTTCGTAGGTAATTGTCATTTTTCTTTCAGATAGTGGTTGGTCAAATGTCATTTCTTTCAACATATCTGCTTGATTATCAAGCGTGTAGGATGTTTTCCATTGTTCATTGCTCCCCCTCAGTATCCAGTCGCCAGAAGTGGTTTTTTCTAATTTCAACTGCTTTTTATCGGTTAAAAAGATGGCATTTCCGAGCATCAGATTTTGAATAACATCAAAATTGGCGGGCAGATTGAACTTCCTTTCTATGTATTTTAAGTCTTG
>JANMYC010000417.1:0-1766 GCA_031381715.1 Saprospiraceae bacterium | reverse complement strand
GTAAAATAGACGACAATGCCTTGTGTTTGGAAGGTTGAATGCCGCTCAAAATAAACTCTATCACTTTGCCATAAATGCGGTAAATTAGGTCCTAAAAAAACGGTATCGCCCACTTCAAAACGCCGAATATCGTCGCCGATGAAACGGGTTCCCGAGCCTTCAAGCACTGTAAATAATTGATAATGCGGGTGAAAATGCCAATTGGGGTCAAAGTGTGGCTCTTTCAATGTCCTAACGATGTAGGATTGATTAAGACTTTCGAGCGACTTTTTGAGCAGTGGTTTCATGTTGAAATATACTGAATATTGATTTAAATTTTACTTTATCAAAATATTAATATCAAAATACAGTCAAAAGTAGTAAAAAAACACCTATTTTAAATAATCAATAAGACCTAAATTTGTTGAAAACAATAAGAATGAAAATCGGAATGAACCTTTTATTATGGGGGACTGATATCAACGAATCGCTTTTTCCTGTTTTGGATGAAATAAAATCTCTCGGCTTCGATGCCGTAGAAGTGCCCATTTTTAATCTAAATCCCGATGATTGGCACGCTTGGCGACAAAAGTTGGATGAATTGGGCTTGGAACGCATTGCGGAAACTTTCAATGGCGCGGACGCTAACCCCCTCAGTATGGATGCTGCTGTACGCCAAAAAGCTTTAGATGACAATAAAAAAGCCCTTGATTGTGCGGCCGTGATGGGCGCGAACTTAATGATTGGGCCCATTCACTCAGCTTTAGGTGTTTTTACGGGAAAACCCGCCACGAAAAAAGAATGGGCTTATGGCGTGGGGCATATCAGAGCCTTATCAGAATATGCTGCCACGAAAAATATCACCATCGGCATCGAATATTTGAACCGTTTTGAATCCTACCTTTTTACGTGTACGGATGATATGTTACGCTTCGTAAAAGACGTGAATCACCCGAATTGTAAAGTGATGTTCGACACTTTTCACGCCAATATTGAAGAGAAAGATTTATCCAAAGCGATTAAAAAATGCGGTAATAAACTCGTCCATGTTCAACTTTCTGAAAACGATAGAAGTACAATAGGCAAAGGACATACAGATTTTAAAAAAATTATAAAAGCTTTAAAATCAATGGATTATAAAGGTATTGTCAGTATTGAAGCATTCAGTATGAAATTACCCGCCGCTCATATTTGGCGAACGATGTTTAAATCGGAGACGCAATTGATGACGGATAGTATAAAATATTTGAGAAAAATAATGTAAAATATAAACACATAGGCACAGTAGGACACATAGTTTTTTTCTTTTTTTCATAAAACTATGTGCCCTATGTGCCTATGTGTTTTAAAATTAAAATTCTTTATGAAAAAAATAAATATCGCCATCGTCGGCTTAGGCTTCGGGTCAGAATTTATCCCCATTTATCAACGCCATCCGCATACGAATATGCATGCCATTTGCCAACGCAATGAAGAAAATCTAAATAAAATTGGCGATGCGTTTAATATTGAAAAACGCTATTCGGATTATGACGAATTGCTCAAAGACCCTAATATTGATGCGGTGCATATCAATTCGCCCATTCCCAACCATGCCGAACAAACGATTAAAGCCTTAAAAGCGGGTAAACACGTGGCGTGTACTGTGCCGATGGCAACTTCCGTAAAAGAGTGCATGGAGATTGTGAAACTGAGCAAAAAGACGGGCAAAAAATACATGATGATGGAAACGGTGGTGTACAGCCGTGAGTTTTTATTTGTTAAAGAACTCTATGAAAAAGGCGAAT
>JANMYC010000366.1:0-3553 GCA_031381715.1 Saprospiraceae bacterium | reverse complement strand
TTACGAAAATATTAAAAAGCTGTTAAAAGTATCTTCGTAAACCCGTTGCCTCTGCGCCTGATTGACCAAAGCACCCATTTTGACGCCATCTACTGAGGGGTCGCCCACCGTTACCTTTTTCAGTTCCCTTCCTAAAGCAATTTGCACATCTTCTAAAAGCTTTTCGGGAACAATGATGCGCCGCACAGCTGTACATTTTTGACCCGTTTTAATGGTTATTTCACTCCTAACGTTTTTAATAAAAATATCAAATTCAGGCATTTCGGGCGTAATATCATCGCCTAAAATCATGGCATTGAGCGAATCTGCTTCCATTGTGAAGGGGACGGAAAGGTCATTCAATTGCGGCAGGCCCCTCAGTATTTTGCCCGTGGAAGCCGAACCAGTAAACGTAACAACATCTTGAGCAGTGACATAATCCAAGATACCATGCCCTCTCCCACCGATAAATTGGAGTGCACCTTCGGGTAAAATGCCACTGGCATCAATATCCCTCACCACTGTTTCAGTCAAAAAAGATGTGATTTCGGACGCTTTTACAATAGCAGGAATGCCTGCAAGCCAATTGACCGCGCATTTTTCCAACATACCCCACACTGGAAAGTTAAATGCATTGATATGAATGGCCACGCCTTGTTTCGGAACGCATACGTGCTGACCAATGAAAGTGCCGTTTTTAGAAAGATTAATGGCTGCTCCATCCACATAAAAAATTTCGTTGCCCAATTGCCGACGCAGGCTCGCATAAGCGAATAGATTGCCAATACCACCATCAATATCAATCCATGAATCCGTTTTGGTTGCGCCTGTGAAGTGAGAGATTTTATAGTAATTCGGCTTTCTATCGGATAAGTGCACCGCTAATTTTTTAAGCATCAAGCCCCGCTCAAAAAAGGTCATTTTACGCAATTTTTGCCCGCCTGTTTTACGGGCATAATCCATCATGGCGGCATAATCGGGAAAATCTCCCGCCACGCTTATCAAGCTACCATTGTAAGCATTATACTGAGGGGTCTCGCTGCCCGTAGGCAAATGCCACTTTCCGAGGGCGAAATTCTGTAATTTGGTCATATTTACTGGTTGTTGGTGCTTGGTGCTTAGTTGTCGGTACTTAGTGCTTGGTATCCAACAACCAAGCACTAAGCACCAACAACTAAACATTAATAACCAATTCTATAGTTTGTACAGCCCATTGAGCTGTTTTTTCTGCTGTATCCTCTTGCACAGGATCTGGTCTTCCTACGGCTTTTGCGCCCCCTCTTGTATCGGTAGGTGGGTCTAAGTCCAATTGTTGCAATAAAGTAATATTAAAAGGTGCATCTGAGATGTAAACTTTCAGTAAATTACTGAATTTGCTCCAACCAAAAGATTTAATGTAAGGTAAAAAACTTAAAGGCATGGTACTTCCCCAAAGTTCAACAGATTTACCCGCTTCTAAGGGCGATGCAATAGAATTTTGGTTAATGTAAGTGCAATCAATACCAAACCGCTCCCCTAACCAAGCTGAAGCTATGTAAAGCGTTGATGCGCTGGTATTGGTAATTTTAATGGCAATTTCTTCTTTTGAATAAAAAACATCTTTAATATTAGAAAAATTGAATTTGACATCTATTTTACCATCTTTGGGCGCATAAACAACGCCTTTACTATCTACAATATCAATTTTTATCTTACCCAATAAATCCTTTCCGCCTGTTTTGTTTTCATGTTGTTTCACAAATTCCCAACGGCTAACGGTGGTTAATTGGCTCAATATATCAGAAAAGGCTGCATCTAAATCTTTATTTGAAACCTGTTCCGCCAGAGGTTTGTCTTTATCGGCTGGCTTAGCCATGAATATTTGCCCCCCCTCAGTATTGAGCACATAATCTGCTTCGGAGGGTGATTTTACGGAAATAACACCGCTCAAATCAAGCAAAGCAGCGTTTTTAGTGCTAAAAGTAGCCCATTCCGCGGCGAAGTGTTTACCAATGTAGGCAACTTTTAAAGGCTTTTGCAGCAGTTTTTTAATAAGGCATTTATACCCTTCTTGCTTATTTTTATTAAAAATGGGAGGTGCCACTCCAGCCGTGCCCGCTTTCATTTGTCGAGCCTCTTCTGCTTCGTCAAATCCAACAACGCAATAATCAGAAAAGACCTTTTTAATATATACGGAAGCTGTTTGAGTGTCATCTATTTTAGCCAATAGCTGAATGGGCTGCGCATCGGTTGGCTCTGGAATGCCATAAATGGCACCCATATCAATTTCCCATTGCTTTTTCGAGTCATTGTAAAACAGATTGGTTTCAATCCCTTTTTGCTGAACTATACCACCGAAAAAAGGCTGAAATATGGATTCTTCGTAACTATAAACTTGCGGGGATTGGCGAATATTTTTCTTTGAACCGCCATAATATCGATTCAACCTTTGATAAGCCAAACTTCTAAAATCATAATACGTGACTTTTTCATTGGTCGCCCTCAAAACATCAAGAAGGCTTTTGGTAAATAATCCCGTCCCACCCGCTTCCCAAGCCGGCTCATTGCTACTGGCGGCTGCCAAATGCACGTGGTTGCCTTGCGGGAAAATTTCATCCAATGAATCACCCATTGTCACTGTCTTTTTAACAGCGGCTTCTTTTAATTTATCCGCAAAAATGAAATCTGACCATTGACGAACAGGTAAAATCAACTCTGGCATCCGCGATTGCTCAGTTGGATTAGAAGCCAAAGCCGTAGCTGTGCGTTTCATTGGACCTGCGCCTTCTGGAGGATTCACGTCACCTAAGCCCCGGGTCGCATCCCCACTGTGACAACTATCAAAAACCATCACAATATGGCTTTTCGTAGCCGTGTACAATTCATGAATCAGCCATCGGATTTCTTTATCCGAGAGTAAATTGCGTCCGTCGAGAGTCGTATCATGACAAGTAATACACTCGATATTGTCATTTAAAGACGAGCTTTTGAAGACATCATTGGCTTTTTGTCGTACTCCATGGCCTGAAAAATAGAAAAAAGCGACATCGCCCTGTTTTGCTTGTTTCAGATGGGTTCGGAAATTATTGACAATGGCATCGCGCGTGGCTTCTTGGTCAATAAGGGTTTTGATATTCGCATCGCTGCCGTGGGATTCTGTGAGGTACGTTTTAACGCTGTTAACATCCGTCTCACAGGCATTTAAGCCACGAATGGCTTTGTATCGGTTGATACCGACAAGTAGGGCAAATAATTTCATAGGTTTGGGTTATAGGAGTTAAAATAATATCCCCTCAGTCCCGAAAATCTGAATGGTACTTTGGGGCTTTTTGGGTTAAAACTAACAACGTATGTTTTCTTTTGGTTATCTATTTTAACATTGACAAATATAATCCTTTTTTATTAAAATCCTATCTCATGGCATCTAATATCCTCATTTTTGAATTATAGTTATCCCAAATAGCTTCAAATTCTTCTTTTTGTAACTCCATAATCTTCAATTTCACCCCTTCTCTCAATTTTTTATCTTGCCTGAAATCCTCTACTTCCAGTTTTTTACCCAATAACTCTTCTTGTTGGATGATATATATTTTAT
>JANMYC010000328.1:0-1568 GCA_031381715.1 Saprospiraceae bacterium | reverse complement strand
TTTATGAGTTAATAACCACAGTATAAAAAATAGGGGTAACTTTTTACAGCGACCCCTCAGTATTTTCAACTATTTTTTCAGTATTAGAATAGGGTAACATCCCCTGATTCAATGTATTCTTGCGTTATTTTGCCGATTTTAATTGAATATCGAATAGTCCATAAGTAAATATCATTGGATAATTGCTTGTTTTTATAACTTCCGTCCCAAGCTGTACTTACATCATTTGTTTTAAATACGAGGTTTCCCCAGCGATTAAAAATGGATAATTCATATTGAATAATGGAAGCATCAAGGCATCCCAAATTAGGTTTGAAAACATCATTGATATTATCCCCATTGGGTGAAAAAGAGTTGGGAACATAGAAATCACAAAAGCAATTCTTCCTTTCTACTAAGTAATTAACGGGTTTCTTTGTGCATCCATCCTGCTGTAAAAGAGAATATCGCCCAGGTATTTTAACTTCAATACTTGGTGTTTTAGCTTTAGTACTCCAATTATAAATAGTGCTGTTATCTTTCGTTCGTCGCTCCGCATAACTACTTTTATTAAGAATAATTGACGAATCTTTACACAAAAATTCAACGAGTTCTAAGGTTGGTAGTGTAATATCTTCTGAAAGTTCCAATTCCACATCATCAATAAAAAAAGGTAATTGCCTAAAAGCATTGTCTTTAGTTACGGATAAAAAAGGCGGACGGTATTCAGTCGCAGAGCCTGTCTGCTGGTCACAATCTAAGGAAAGTAGTGTGTTTTTATAGCCAAAACCTATATAAGCATCATCACCAGTTGCTTTATAACATGTTTCAAAGCGAATCCAAGAGGTATCATGTGGTTCAGTAACCGCCCAAACATAAGCGGGCGTTTGCCTAATGGGACCCAATATTGTATCTAAAGGTTGGTCTTTAAACGTAAAAAGGCTGATTTTATCATCATACGTTTGCCACCAACAGCCAATATTTTTTTTAGAACCTACCTTCAACCAGAATGAGCACCGATATGATTTACCTTTAATGAGCGGTTCTTTTAATTTAGTATAGATAAAATAAGCCACAATACTCACCATACCATCACCGGAATGTGTATCATAATATCCCCAATCGGTCTGGGGCACACGTCCACCACATTTATGATAAAGTAAGCCATATTCTGAAGTATTAGTGGGGTCTTTGGCTTTTGAACTTGATTTTTTCCAGTAGACTAAACTATCAAATTCATAGAGCTTGGGGCATCCTTTTATTAGCTCAAAACCTGGGTCGGGTATCAGATTCTGAGAAAAAGTTACTTTCGCAAACAAGAAGAAGAATAAAGTCAACCTAATTTTCATTCTAAAAGAATTAAGTTAGGGGATAAAGTAAAAAATAAACTACCCAAGTTGGCAATTATATTGGTTTTAATAAAGGCAAGTTGATTGAGAAATAGTAAATTATTTAAAAGCAATTTAACGCATAGTAAAATCAATAGAATTGTTAAATTGGGTAGTTTATTTTTTACTTAATCCCTTAATGAGATAGTATATCAAAATTACTCAAAATATTTTAAAAAAGTCCAATTAGGCATATTTTAA
>JANMYC010000052.1:0-2586 GCA_031381715.1 Saprospiraceae bacterium | reverse complement strand
GTCAATTAAAATTTTTAAATGAAATTTTTAAAAGATGGAATAGTATATATTATCATCGTTTAAAGGTTTTAATTGACAATAAATAAATGAGTACCAATTATATAGGTCAATCGGTAAAACGCGTAGAAGATAAGCGTTTTATCACAGGCAATGGCAGATATACCGATGATATCAAACTGCCGCACATGACGTACGCTCATATCGTGCGCTCGCCTTATGCTCACGCTAAAATTTTATCCATTGATAAAAAGCAAGCCCTTCAAAAAGAGGGCGTAGTTGCCATTTACACTGGTGTAGATGTCGCTCATATTAGAGGTGTACCAACGGGTTGGGTCGTCAATTTTAAAAATGGCGATACCATGAAAGAGCCCGCTCATCCGCTACTTGTTGCGGTGGGTTCTACGGTAAAACACGTGGGTGATTCCATCGCCATTATTATTGCTGAAACCCGCGCCCAAGCACGGGATGCAGCCGACGAATTATTTATCGAATATGACGTTTATCCTGCCATTGCCAACGCAAAAGCGGCGGTAGAAGACGGCGCACCACAAGTCCACGATGATGCGCCCAATAATAAATGTTTTGATTGGGAATTGGGTAATCCAAAAGCTGAAGTAGATGCGGCAATTGAAGCCTCTCATCACATAACTACTTTAGAATTCACGAATCAGCGCATGTCTCCGAATCCAATTGAACCCCGTTCAGCACTGGGTCATTATGATGAATATGTTGATAAATATACCTTATATACGACTTCACAAAATCCGCATTTAACCCGTCTTTTAATGTGTGCTTTTGTACTCGGTATTCCTGAGCATAAAGTACGGGTTGTTGCGCCTGATGTGGGTGGTGGTTTTGGTTCTAAAATATTCCACTACACCGAAGAAGCCCTCGTTATTTGGTGTTCAAAATAGATAAAACGCCCGGTAAAATGGACTTCTACGCGTACAGAAGCTTTTTTGACGGATGCGCACGGTCGTGACCACATCACAAAAGCCGAAATGGGTTTTGATGCTGAGGGTAAAATAACGGCTTTACGAGTCAATACTTTTGCGAATTTGGGCGCTTATTTGTCCACTTTTGCGCCCGCTGTGCCGACTTGGTTACACGGCACGCTTTTGCAGGGACTTTACACCACACCCAAAATCCATATTGACCTCGTGGCAGTATTCACGCATACAACTGCGGTGGACGCTTATCGTGGTGCAGGTCGTCCTGAGGCAACGTATTTATTAGAGCGTTTAATAGATAAAGCTGCTTTGGAAATGGGCATGGATCCTACTGAATTGCGTTTTAAAAACTTTATCCCTGCGTTCAATGGCGTTTCAGAAGCGGGTTACCAAACCCAAGTGGCGCTTCAATATGACTCTGGCAACTACCATCCTGTCCTCCAAAGAGGCTTAGAAATGGTCGGTTATAAAGAGTTCAGAGCAGAACAAGATGAAGCTCGTAAAAATGGCAAGTATCTGGGTATTGGTTTCTCCACTTATATTGAGGCTTGTGGTATTGCACCATCTGCCGTGGTGGGTGCTTTGGGTGCAAGAGCGGGTCTGTACGAATCGGCTCAAGTACGCGTGCAACCTACGGGCAAAGTCAGTGTTTTCACAGGCTCTCACTCCCATGGTCAAGGGCATGAAACAACTTTCGCGCAAGTGGTAGCGGATAGATTCGGTATCCCGATGGATGATGTTGAAATCGTGCATGGCGACTCCGATTCGGTGGCTTTTGGTATGGGTACTTATGGCTCTCGATCATTGGCGGTAGGTGGTTCAGCTATCGTGATGAGTATTGATAAAGTCCTTGAAAAAGGGGCTAAAATCGCTGCTCACAAGCTCGAATGTAGCGTTGATGACCTCGATTATGCGGGCGGAAAATGGACGGTGAAAGGCACTGATAAATCCATTGGGTTCGGTGACGTTTCACTCACCGCTTATGTGCCGCACAACTACCCACCGGGTTTAGAGCCGGGGCTTGATTTCTCCAGTTTTTATGATCCAACTAATTTTACGTATCCTTTTGGTTGTCATATTGCCGTTGTCGAAGTGGATGCTGAAACGGGTAAAGTAAAATTATTGCGCTTTATAGCAGTCGATGATGTAGGAAATGTCATCAATCCAATGATTGTAGATGGTCAAATCCACGGTGGTTTGGCGCAAGGCATCGGTCAAGCCATGCTTGAAGGTGTACAATATGACGATGAAGGTCAGTTGACAAATGCCTCATACATGGATTATTGTATGCCTCGCGCGGATGATTTGCCTATGTTTGAAATAGACCGTACCACCACACCTTGTCCGCACAACCCACTTGGGGTAAAAGGAGCAGGCGAAGCGGGTTGTATCGGCTCTACACCAGCCGTTGTGAATGCCGTTATGGATGCGTTGACTCCGTGGGGTATCAAAGACCTTGAAATGCCTTTGACCTCGCAACGTGTTTGGCAAGCAATTCAAGCGGAAGGTTGTTCGGCTTAAAAACCGCAAAATGTAAAATTTTAAATATAAAATGTAAAAGTTGATACCCCTCAGTATTTTATGAACTTTTGGCATTTTTTATTAAAAAATTACATTTTACGGTGCAAAAATTTAC
>JANMYC010000317.1:0-2439 GCA_031381715.1 Saprospiraceae bacterium | reverse complement strand
AGAGGCTTAGTATTCCTTCGCATGAAAAGAATGCGATTCCGGGTCATGTAATACATTTTCAATGGGCTGAGTTTACCAACGGATGCGCTCTCTTTATGATAAATCAATCCTTTGGGCTCGTACCAAATATCGAATCCTGCTCTCTGAATATGAGCACACCAATCTAACTCTTCGTAATATAAGAAAAAATCTTCAGGCATAAGTCCTACCTTTTCAATAACTTCTCTCTTGAGCATCATGGCAGCACCATGGGCATACGGCGTGGCACGTGCATGATTGAATTGCCCATCATCTTTTTGATTTTTGCCAATTGTCTCATTTCTTCCTGTCAGATTATTCATTTCAGTAAAGCCTGCATACTGAATATACTGAGGGGTCTGAAAATAGCAAATCTTGGGACTGACTACGCCAGTGCGCGCATTTTCCGCAAAACGTGACAAAAGTGCCTCCACTAATCCTTCAGTCCACACGGTATCATTATTGACTAAAAATACAAAACCCCCTTTTGAGGCCTTGATTCCTAAATTATTACCACCCGCAAAACCCAAGTTTTCGGTGCTATTGAGCACTTTTACTGAGGGGTAGTGTTTTTTAAAAGTATAGGTGCAATCTTCTTTGCATTCGTTGTCAACAACGATGACTTCAAGATTTTTGTAGCTGTTTTTTAAAATAGAATCTAATAATTCACATGTCACAGCGGGTTGCTTATAATTGACTGTAACAATAGAAACAAGTGGTTGATTTTTCATAATAAATATCGTTTTAATGGGCGTTATTTAAGTTAAAGCGCGTTGAAACCTTTTTTAAAATGGACTGATATGTAGGCAATATATGATCAAATGACTTTAATACCTTTACGGGCAACCACTTATTGAGTAAAATTTGACCAATTGAAATAGTCAAAACTATTGATAAAGCCGATGCAATAGCAGCCCCTACAATACCCCATTGGGGAATAAAAATCAAGTTTACAACTATCGTCACAAACATACTGAGTAGCAACATTCTGAAATTCCAATGCGGTTTTCCGATGGCGTCGAGCGTTATACCAAACAACCTCCCCCAAGGTTTTACTAAACCCGATACAGCCAATATTTTAACGAGTAAAGCAGCTTCCGCAAACTTCCCACCAGTCATAATTTTTATGATAATATCAGCACCAAAAAAGGTAACAAGCGCAATTGGTAAAGTCATAGCGAGCAACCAACCCACAGATTTTTCATAGAGCCTAATCACTCCATCCGAACCACTGACGTTGTGTTCAGCAGCTATTTTAGGCAGTAAAGCCAAACCCAAAGCATTGAGTGGAAAATCAAGGTATGAAATTATACGGGTTGCCACATTGTAAACTGCTAAAGCCGCAGGGCTCACAAATGCACCAAGCAGGATAACATCGGCTCTTTGAAATATCATAGAACAGAGGTTGGTTCCCATCGCGTAGCGACCATAAAGGAATATCTTAGTTATCCATTCTTTTTTGAGATGCCCAAAAATGAGATGCTGACGATTCATCCGCCATACAATAGCCAATGTCAACGCCGAAGCAGGTATTTGTAACCAGAGTAGCGATAAACCTGTAATCTCTGCATTGCATAATTTAAGAATAATGGTAAAAAGGAGATAGTTAAAACCAAATATAAATGCCGAAGTAGCGGAAGTTTTAAAATCTTGTTCCATCATCCTTGCCCCTTCTACGAAACGCAAGATGCCCGTAATCACCGCTAAAACGAAATAATTCAATACTAAAACAGTCAAATCGGGCATTTGCCAAATATTTTTTAATAAAAAACTTAAAATGAGTAAAATGAATGCCCCCACCACATTTACACCAACACTCAAACTCAACGCAGCACTGAATATCTGAGGTTTCTCCTCGCTTTTATGCGTGCCGAAATGAACCAGTGCATTCTGTATAAGCCCTAATCGAGCCATATCAATAAATGAAACCAATACCAAAAACATCGCCCAAGTACCCAAAGCCTCGGGCAAAAGCCAACGAACAGCGAAAATGAAATGGATTAAAGCAAAACCTTGCTGCGATAAGCCCGCAACCAATGCAAGACTGCCTGAACGGAAAAAACTATTTTTGGGCATGTGAAAAAGAAGTTGAAAGGGTTGTTTCAGTAAATTGATTGTACGGTGAGGATGATGTCACCAATCTTGTGTTTATTAATTCCGAATAAAGTATCTCAGTGCGTCGGGCAATATTTTCCCATAAAAACTTAGTTTCTACTATTTTTTTGCCTTCTTTTCCCATTTGAAAAGCAAGTTGTGGATTGCGAAATAAGAAATTAACCTTTTCCGAAATCTCTTGATAAACGTGTGGATTAAAAAGTAAACCATTGCGGTTATTTTCTACCACTTCTTTTATGCCACCAATATTACTTGCCAGTACAGGTTTTGATAAAGTATTGGCTTCCAATAAAACAATGCCTTGGG
>JANMYC010000315.1:0-1662 GCA_031381715.1 Saprospiraceae bacterium | reverse complement strand
GCTTTCTCATCTTGCAGCAAAACCCAAGCGGTTTCTATCAATTTAAGTGCTTGTTCAGGGTTGCTTCGAACTTTACACATAGCTTGTCTATCCAGTATGTCAAATTCAAGCATTTTGAGTTTTCCACCGTGCTTATCAGCTTTTTGAAAATAAAACGCCGCTTTATCCGCTTGAGCTTCTGCCTTTGCGCCTTCGGAAGTACTACCACTAAATTCGCTGAACTTAAGATAGACTTCTACTAATTGTTCATGTAATAAAGGCTGGGTAGTTTCAAGCAGGTCAATCGATTTTTTATAGTAAAAATTTACGCTGTCAAGGTTAAATTGTGGGCTTATCTTAAACCAATTGGCTTGTTCCTGATAGGCTTTATTCAAATCAAAGACGAGCGCAGGCGTTGGCGTTGGCGCGGCTTGGTATTGGGATTCTAACTGTTGAATATCTGAGCGCTGTGCGTTGGCAACAGAAAAACAGATAGAAGTTACAATATATACGATGCATAAAAGTTTTCTCTTTGGTGGAAAAATCATTAGAGTCATTTATCAGAAATGAATGTGGTTGTGGTTAACACTGGTTTTTATAAATTTCAACCAAATATACACTTTTTTATAAAAATCTGGTGCTTTTAGCTTGATGGGACGGTTATCAAACTATTACTTTTTTACTCAAAATAGCTCGTATACGCATAAATGCTTTGTCTGCACTTCTTTGAATTAAAATTTAGCAAAAGTCAATTTATATAAAAGTAGAATTTCCGGTTTCTACCACATGTATAAAAACGAATACACCGCCGACAAATAGTTGAAGTTCACCCGCAGTAGATGACAATAAAAAACAGCACCAAATTAGCCGGTGCTGTTCTTTTATACTGACTTTTTATTTTAGAAAATATGTTACTCAATCACAACTTTTTTGACAGCAATTCCTTTTTGAGCATTGAGTCTTACAAAATAAATACCCGCAAAATAAGGAGCTGACACATTGATTATATCCAAACCTTTAACGTTTGAAATAGTTTACATCAATCTGCCTATGTTATCATAAATAATGATGTTTCTTACTCTGTTTGGATGTCTTTTAATTGAATATTGAAATTGTCTTTCGATCGATTAGGGCTGATAGTAATCACAGCATTTAAGGCGTTATTTAAATCATTGACGCCCGCAACAGCAGGTAGTTCAGATAAGGCGTTTGAATACAAACCATTGGTTTCAGTTGTCACAAACACCCTTGTGGTTACAAAAGTGACTCTACTAACATTAGTGAAGCAGGATAAATTGAATTGATTACAACCTGCTATCTATGTCATGCCGTTGTCAGAAGTTGCCAACAAACCTCCTTTATAGCTTGCGAAAACATACCCTGCATAGTAAGCTAATTCTTGAATTCTAGTGCCATTTAAATCCATCAGCGCAGTATATTGATTTTAAAAATAGCCTTTACAGTGATAAAGAAAACGGTGGTTTTCTTTACTACCCTATTTCTCCATCTCTGAATATTTCGTATTTTTGTTCCATTCATTAATTCTACTTTGGCACTTTAGAATTCAAGTCAATATCCTTTTGTCTTTTAGCGTGCCTGTCATTTAAAGCATTGATAAGCCCGTCATCAGAATTGAGTTTATTGAGTAATTTTTTAGCAAAAATGAGTTTAATATCGGGCACA
>JANMYC010000311.1:0-2570 GCA_031381715.1 Saprospiraceae bacterium | reverse complement strand
GATTTTTCAATTATAAAAGCGTGGAAAGGGGACACCGCAGGGAATCTTGTTTTTAAAGGAACGGCACGAAATTTTAACCCGATGATGGCCGCGGCGGGTAAAATTACAATTGTAGAGGTCGAAAGACTAGTGCCAGAAGGAAAACTTGACCCGAACGATATTCACGTTCCGGGCATTTATGTTCAGCGCATTTTTCAAGGGAAAAAATATGAAAAGCGCATTGAGCAGCGCACTATTTCCGCCCCCCTAACCCCCAAAGGGGGAGTAAAAGACGATGTGCAGATGTCCAGTGCCCAACCTGCATCCATGGGTTTAGATAAAAATCAAATCGCACAACGGATTGCTCAAGAACTAAAGGATGGTTATTATGTCAACTTGGGCATCGGGATACCGACTTTGGTTGCCAATTATATTCCCAAAGGCATTAATGTCGTTTTACAATCTGAAAATGGCTTATTGGGGATTGGACCATTTCCCACGGAGGATAAAGTGGATGCCGACCTCATCAATGCGGGGAAACAAACGGTGACGATGCAAGCAGGTTCTTCGCTTTTCAGTTCAGCAGAAAGCTTTGCAATGATTCGCGGCGAACACGTGGATTTGACTATTTTGGGTGCCATGGAAGTTTCTGAAAATGGAGACATTGCCAATTGGAAAATACCCGGCAAGATGGTTAAAGGTATGGGTGGCGCAATGGATTTGGTCGCTTCGGCTAAAAATATCATTGTAGCGATGCAGCACGTGAGTAAAGACGGCAAATCCAAATTACTTAAAAATTGCTCTTTGCCCATTACAGGCATCCGTTGCGTGAAGAAAATTGTTACCGAATTAGCGGTTTTAGAAGTTTTACCCGAAGGCGGTTTTAAATTATTGGAACTCGCCCCAAGCATTACGGTTGAAGATGTAAAGAAAGCAACGGAAGGAAAGTTGATTATTGAAGGTGAAATTCCGACTATGCGGTTATAAAAATAGCACCCCTCAGTATTGAGAATTGGAATTGTTGTGAATTTCTACCTAATTTTGCCCAAGTACTTAGTTTTGTGGAGTTTTAATAATTTTAAACTTGTAAAAACCTTTTTAAAATAAATAGCATGGGATTAATATATGCTGAAATAGAACTTATAAACGGGGATGATTTGGCAATGGTGCGCCGTCATAAAATGGATGCGGACGAAGTGCGCCGAATGACGGTTACATCTCTTGTAGATACAGGTTCATATATGCTTTGCATCAATGAAGAAATACAGGAACAAATGCAATTTCCAGTAGTTGAAAAACGAAAAGGACAATTAGCAAATGGTGAAATAGCAGAGTTTGATGTCGTTTCATCCGTTGAATTACACTTTAAAAATCGTCGTACCATTTGCAACGCTATGGTGTTACCAAGCGACAATGAAGTATTGTTGGGTGCTATTCCTTTAGAAGATATGGACGTACTCATTCATCCATTAAAACAAGAACTTATTGTTAATCCTGACCATCCTTATTTCGCTCAAATGAAATTGAAATAAGGTCTATTCGATTAATTTCTCCAATAAAAAATGCTCTGTTTTACCTCAAAAAGGCTAAAACAGAGCTTTTTTATCGCCCAATACTGAGGGGGTAATTTTACGCCTCAATTATTCCGTCACTTTCAAAATACCCTGCATAATGGTATGATGTCCGGGATAAGTACAAACATAAGTATAATTGCCTGGCTTTGTTGGCGCAATAAAATAAATGCTTTCAGAAGTTGACGGTTGCAATAATGATGTGTGGTAAAGCACTTTAGCATTATTAGGCACGTAATTGACTTGCGAACCCTTGATACCCAATTTAATGGCTTGATTGCCCACTTCATCGGCTGTGCCTGGCTCTACAATGACCAAATTATGGGTCATATCATTGTCCAAATTATTGAATATCAATTTTACTTTACTGCCCGCTTTTACTTCAACGGCATCAATATCATATTTCATTACGGGTTTTGTACCAATTGTCAATGTTTTATCGGGTGCTGACCAATCGGCAGGCATGGTTAATTGGCGTTTTATGGATGCAACAGCACCTTTTTTACCTTTTTTATCTTTGGTTGCTGGCTTCATATCCATTGCTTTATGGTCGGTGTGATTCATCGCGGGCATGGCGGCAACCATGGCGTTTTTAGATAAATCTGCAGTCATATTTGTAGGGACATTATTCAGTGTATAATAACCCACTTCATGCAATAAAGGCTCATTTTCTTGAGATTTTACGCCTTTTGGCTTGATTTCATGAATAAAATATCGCCGAGATTCGTCTAAAACCAAGCGCACTTTTTTCAAATCATCGGAAATAATAATGGCTTTTATGGCGTGCGCTTTGTTTTCAATCACAGGGCTTCCGTAAAAATGGTGGTATTTATAGATAAAACTGTTGATTTCATAATTCTCCGCTTTATTCGCAGTTGCTTTATCCACGGGTTTGGTAAACGAAATTTCAAAACCATCGGACATGGCGTGGATTTCAGCCATTTCAAAAGGCGTTTTACCACTCCAAATCATACGCTGCAAACCAAACAAATCCTTACCCGTTGATGACCAACCTCGAGA
>JANMYC010000300.1:0-2095 GCA_031381715.1 Saprospiraceae bacterium | reverse complement strand
ATAAAATATTGGCATTTTTAGGGTCTTCTTTTACCACATTGATGGGTTCAGCCGGCAAATCGGCGCCGATTTTTTCCCAAGTATCACCGTAATTTTTTGAAACGTAGAGATACGCATTAAAATCATCCCAACGGTAACCGTTCAATGAGGCATATACCGTTGCTTTATCCGTTGCACTCGCCTGCACGCGTGAAACCCAAAGATTTTGGGGTAAACCATCCGTAATCTTCTTCCAAGTAGCGCCGCCATCTTTAGTCAAATGTATCAAACCATCATCCGTTCCGACGTAAATCATCCCGAATTTTAAAGGTGATTCATGGATAGCGGTCAAAGTTCCGAAAGGCACATTTCCAGCTTTTTTACCCAAAGTCAAATCCTCGCTAATGGCTTCCCAATTTTCACCTTTATCCAATGAACGATAGAGCTTGTTAGCACCAAAATAAAGCACATCTTGATTGTGTGAACTCAATAAAATAGGCGTTTGCCAATTAAAACGAAGCGGTTTTTCACCTAAATCATGTTTGGGTTGAATGAATTTAGGGCGACCTTTTACTTTAGTATTTAAACGCGCATAAAAACCAAATTGTGAACCCGTATAAACCGTTGCATTATCCCTTGTATCAACCATCGTCTGCATACCATCGCCGCCTAAAATGGATTTGAAAGGACCTTCACCCGAATCCTGCCAATCATTACTGATTTCAGAAGTACTTGAGCCGAACCAAACGCCATTGTCTTGCAAACCACCGTAGACATTATATGGCTCATTCATGTCCACATTGACGTGATAATATTGAGCAACTGCGGGAGAATTGCATTTAAACCACGTTTTACCATCGTCGTAAGAAATATTGATGCCACCATCATTGCCATTTATCAAATGCCCCGGTCGGTTTGGATTTACCCAAAGCGCGTGATGATCCCAATGTACATTCTCTTTATTGATGTTTTTCCACGTTTTACCGCCGTCATCCGATTTCACAATGCGCGTGCCCATCACATAAAGCTTCTTCGGATTGCTTGGATTTGTCCTAATTTGAGCAAAATAATAACCATAAGTGAAATATAAATCCTTCATTGCCCCCTCAGTATGCGTGCGTTTCCATGACTTTCCACCATCATCTGAGCGATAAACTTCTGACTGCATGATGCCTTTATTTGAAAAACCATCATCACCAGTGTCCACAAAATCGTATAATGTTTGGACATTTATTTTATCCGATTTTATCATATCCATGATGTCTCCTGCCTTGTATTTTTCAGGAAAACCATTGGATTTCAAGAACGTTGCGACGATTTTTTTATCCAATTTTAAAAAATCATCTTTGGACATTCCCTTAATTTTCTCTTTAGTCAAAGCATCAGCATCTGTTTCTTTTTGCTTAGTTGAAGGCGCTTGATTGTCAATTGTAGCAAATACCACAGTATTATTCCCTTCTTTTACCAAAGCCAAACCAATGCGGCCAGCATCATCGCCCGAAGGAAAACCAGCACCCGATGGTGTCACGAGTTTCCAAGATTCACCGCCATCCGTTGATTTATAAATGCCCGTTCCTTTGCCACTTTCTTCAAAATTCCATGCTTTTCGCTCTTTTTGCCAAGCGGCAGTGTAAAGCGTATTTGGATTATTTTCATCCACGACAATATCAATAGCCCCAGTATTTTCATTCACAAAAAGGGTTTGCTTCCACGTTTTACCACCATCCGATGTTTTAAAAACACCCCTTTCTTTATTTGGTGAGTATAAATGACCGATAGCCGCCACCCAAGCCACTTCTGGATTTTGAGGATGTAAAACGATTCTGCCAATGTGATGCGTTTCTTCTAAACCCACATTTTTCCATGATTTGCCACCATCCATACTTTTATAAACACCAGCACCCGCGTACGATGAACGGCTGGCGTTGTTCTCACCAGTACCCAACCAAATGATGTTTTTATCCCAATTAACAGCCACATCTCCTACTGTCATCACAGCTTCATTATCGAAAAGTGGCGTAAAAGATGAACCATTCGACTCCGTTTTCCAAAGCCCACCAGAGGCATAACAGACGTAAAATACTGAGGGGTCTTTAGGATTGACGTCAATATCCAC
>JANMYC010000284.1:0-2904 GCA_031381715.1 Saprospiraceae bacterium | reverse complement strand
GGTTTATTTTAGCCCAACTACTTACTGAGGGGGTGAGCTATGAATCAATAATTTATTTATATTTGAACCAATGTATAAATTGAGTCTTTTTAATCGAAATTTAAACTCTAATTGAAATGGATAAATTTGATTATATCATCATTGGCGCGGGTTCCGCGGGTTGTGTTTTAGCCAATCGCCTTTCTGAAAACCCGGCTAATTCAGTTTTATTACTCGAAGCGGGAGGACCAGATAAAAAAATGGAAATCCATATTCCTGCCGCTTATGGCAATCTTCACCGTACGGAAGTGGATTGGGGTTTTTCAACTGAACCACAAAAACACGTCAATAATCGGCGCATTTACTTGCCGCGTGGTAAGGCATTGGGGGGGAGCAGTTCCACGAATGCAATGGCTTATGTGCGGGGTAATTCAGCGGATTATGACGAGTGGGCTTCGTTGGGTAATCAGGGTTGGGCTTATAAAGATGTGTTGCCTTATTTTAAAAAATCAGAGCACAATGAAGATATTTCCAATGAATTTCACGGTAAAAATGGCTTATTGAACGTCACTCACGCCAAATATTTTCAAACGCCTTACGCACAGGCTTTTGTGGATGCATGTGTTGAAACGGGTATTCCCGAAAATAAAGATTATAATGGCGCCAAACAAGAGGGTGCTGGCTTGTTTCAATTTACGATAAAAGATGGCAAAAGGCATAGTGTGGCTACGGCTTTTTTAAAACCAGCCATGAGTCGCCCTAATTTGACGGTCATCACACAGGCTTTCGTCAAGCAAGTTTTAATTGAAAATGAAAGAGCGACGGGTGTTGAATACATCACAGCGAACAAAAGTACCGCGAAAGTTTCTGCATCTAAAGAGGTGATTTTATCGGCGGGCAGTTTTCAATCACCGCAAATATTGATGCTTTCGGGCATCGGCGACGCTGACGAGTTGAAGGCGCAAGGTATTTCCGTGAAAAGAGCTTTGGCTGGCGTGGGTAAAAACTTGCAGGATCATCTTTTTCATTTTATTTCGAGTCTTTCACTCCAACAAGAAGGTTTTAATCACCATTTAAAACCCATGAATCAAATCATCGATTTATTAAAATGGCTCATAACACATAAGGGACCACTAACGGTCAGCCCTTTAGAAGCTTACGCTTTTTTCGCCATAAATGGGGCGAAAAATGTCAATCTGCAATTCCATTTTGCTCCGCTTACTATCGGAAGCGCGGAAGGAATTGATCCTTATAATCCTAAAACTTACCCAACGGTGGATGGTTACACCATTTTACCGAGCTTAATTAAGCCTAAAAGTAGGGGTTATGTCGCTTTGAAATCGACCAATCCGTTGGATGCGCCATTGATTCAGCCCAATTTTCTTTCCGAAGAAGATGATTTACAAATACTGGTTACGGGTACTAAAAAGGCTTTGGAAGTGATGAATGCTAAGGCTTTCAGCCCTTATCGAAAAGCCATTGTTTCACCAGTAGACCAGACCGAAGCGGGCATTATCGAATACATAAAAATGAACGTTGAAACGATTTATCACCCAATTGGAACTTGTAAAATGGGCAGCGACGAGATGGCTGTTGTGAATGACAGATTGCAAGTACACGGTATCGAAGGTTTGCGGGTGGTGGATGCTTCTATTATGCCCGTTATCGTCTCAGGCAATACCAATGCCGCAACGATTATGATAGCGGAGAAAGCTGCGGATATGATTCTTGCAGATAATAAATAGTTTGGCTAAAATAAAAAACATGGAATTCAAGTATTTCACACTTTCTATTCAGAATAAAGTCGCTCAATTAGCTATTAATAGACCCGAAAAAGCCAATTCGTTGCACCAAGAGGCATGGTCAGAGTTGCGTGAAGCGCTTTTATATTGCGATAAAACGCCCGAAGTACGGGTCATTGTTCTAAGCGGAAATGGCGATAAAATATTCTGTGCGGGTATTGATTTGACGATGTTAATGTCCATAAATGACTTGATGCAAGATGATTGTGAAGGGCGAAAAAGAGAAGCATTTAGGCGTTTTTTACTTGATTTTCAAGATATTTTGACCACGTCTGAAAAGATTTCTAAGCCTATTTTATCGGCTATTCATGGAGGATGCATTGGTGGGGGAGTGGATATGGTTTGTGCTACCGATATGCGGTATTGTACAGCGGATGCTTATTTTGTGATTAAAGAAATAGACTTGGGGATGGTGGCGGATTTGGGCACTTTACAGCGCTTGCCTAAACTCATTTCAGATGGTTTGACCCGAGAATTGGCTTACACAGGTCGAAAATTAATGGCGCAAGAAGCCCTTGAATGCGGTTTGGTCAATCGAGTTTTTGAAAATAAAGAGACGATGTTAGCGGAGGTGACTCAAATCGCTGAGCTGATTGCCACCAAATCACCCCTTTCCATCAGGGGAACCAAGCGCAATATACTCTATGCCCGTGACCACTCAGTCGCTGAAAGCCTTGAATACATGACAAATTGGAACGCCGCAATGTTCTACTCTAATGATTTGATGGCAGCTTTTCAAGCGAGTATGACTAAAGAATCACCAACTTTTAAAGATTAAAATGAGGGCTTTTGCCGTGAATTCATTGAAAAACGGAGAAATTGTTTTGAAAGACTGAAAGAAGTGGAAATATTAAAAAAGCCATCTCGTTGTTCAGCCATAATCTGAGAATGTGGGAGGAGATAGTTTTAATAACAATATATTAACATAAGGCTAATTATGTTTGAAGTAGGATTTTGGAAATTTTATTGGATTTAATGGGATTTTTTTATGCGGAAGTGGGGTTTTGCACTGCGATAGTACAATTATAACTATCGGTAACGAATCTGTGAAAATAATTTCAAACTATGCGCTTACTCACCTCCATACAAGCCCGTGCGTTGTGATAAGGGCATTTCCAAAAAC
>JANMYC010000266.1:0-3250 GCA_031381715.1 Saprospiraceae bacterium | reverse complement strand
TTGGTGAAACATTTGGCAACTATTTCAGAATCAAGACCTAATATTTCAAAAATCTGAGCTCCTGAATAGGATTGTAAAGTAGAAATACCAATTTTAGACATCACTTTCAATAAACCTTTGCCCACTGATTTGATGTATTTATCAATGGCATATTCCACCGAATGTCCATTATGCTCGCCACCATCGGTTTCAATGATGTTTTTAGCGGTTGAAAAAGCCATGTATGGATTGATGGCTTGAATGCCATAACCAATCAAACAAGCGAAATGGTGTGTTTCCCAAATGTCACCCGCTTCTACAACTAAGCTACATTTTGAGCGCAATCCTGCCCGAATCAAATGATGGTGAATCGCTCCCGAAGCCATTAGTGAGGGTATTGGGGCATTCAACATATCCGTTTCACGGTCGCTCAATATCAAAATATTGGCACCATTTCTGACGGCACTTTCCGCATCGGCACAAATTCTATCTACGGCTGCTTTTAACTGGCCTTTTTCATCCTCAGCTGCAAAAGTGATATCAATAGTTTCACCTTTAAAATGCTTATGATTCAGATTTTTCAATTTTGAAAGCTCCGAATTTTTTAAAACGGGCTGGTCAAGTGCAATGAATCGAGCAGAATCTTCTGACGGAATGAGGATATTATCTCCACCTTCGGGGAATTTCACTAAGAGAGACATCACCGACCTTTCACGAATAGGGTCAATCGGTGGATTGGTCACTTGAGCAAATAATTGCTTGAAATAATTGCTTAAATTTTGTGGCCGTTGCGATAAAACTGCCAACGGTGTATCAGCACCCATCGAACCCATTGCTTCCTCTCCCGATTTAGCCATTGGATTTATGAGCATTTTGATATCCTCTTTTGTAAAGCCAAATAACTGTTGCTTTTCAGTTAAAAACTTCTGGTCATGCTCCAATTGTTCGGTTTCTGAAACGACCCCCTCCGTACTTTTAAGATTTTTGAGTGTTAATTTGTTAGCCATTACCCAATCTTGATAATCTCTATTATTACAAATAACACTTTTTACTTCTTCATCTTCAACAATTCGGTGCTGATCCAAGTCAGCAATCAACATTTTACCGGGTTGTAAACGCCCTTTTAACACTATTTTTTCCTGCGGAATTTCCAAAGCACCTGCTTCGGAAGCAGCAATCAATATATTGTCATCCGTCAAGCAATAACGCAACGGACGCAAACCATTTCTATCTAAAGTTGCCCCTACCACGATACCGTCCGTGAAACAAATCGCTGCAGGCCCATCCCAAGGCTCCATCATCGTTTCATGGTATTCATAAAAAGCTTTTTTGTATTCCGCCATTTGGTCGTCGTGTTGCCACGCTTCTGGAATCATCATCATCAAAGCGTGGGGCAATGAACGACCATTCATGACCAAAAACTCCAAAACATTATCGAAATTAGCCGAATCCGAAAGGGCTTGACCGCACACGGGGAACAGTTTTTCCAACTCATCCTTAGTAAAAATGGAGGATTCCATGGTCATTTCCTTGGATTTCCACCAATTTATATTGCCTGTAATGGTATTTATTTCACCATTATGAGCAATATAACGGAACGGTTGCGCCAGTTTCCACTTCGGAACGGTGTTCGTTGAAAAACGGCTATGCACGAGCGCAATCGCAGATTTCAAATCAGAATCATGTAAATCTGGGTAAAAAGGACGCACTTGATGGGTCGTCAATTGACCTTTATATACTACTGTTTTATATGAAAAAGAAGGTATATAAAAATGGTCAGATGTATTTGGGATAGTCTGATGTATTTTATGTGTAGCATATTTTCTTAAAACGTACAAACGACGCTCGAGCCAGTAGCGGTCGTCAGGTTTTTGGCGTGGTTTTACGAAAACGTGCTCCATACGAGGCTCAACAGAAACCGCCGTAGCACCGAGTTCTTCATCGTCGGTAGGCACCATTCTATAGCCCAAAAGGTCGAATTCCATCTCATCTATATAGTCATTCAGTAGAGCACGGCATTGATTTCTCAAAATTCTATCTTGAGGGAAAAAGACGACACCTACTCCATATTCGCCGAAATTTGGCAATTCAAAGCCATTTTCGCGGGCTTTTTTAACAAAAAAGTCATGCGGCGTTTGAATCATGATACCCGCACCATCGCCCGTGTTGGGTTCACAACCACACGCCCCGCGATGCTCCATATGGGTGAGCATTTTGAGGGCATCTTCTACAATCTGATGGGTTTGGATACCGTCAAGGTTAGCAATAAAGCCCGTTCCACAAGAGGCTTTTTCAAGCTCTGGAACATACAAGCCTTTGGTTATCTGCTCTTCAGTTACATTTAATTGGTCTATCATCACTGTGTTTGATAATTAAATTAGTTCTATCAATACCCTCTCAGTCATGCCCTTGGCTTGATGGCGCAGATGCGACATATAGTAGCTTTTAAAAGCCGACTGAGAGGTGTTTTTATACATTTTCTCTACTTTTTTTCGACAAAATATCACAATTTTAAGGGCAATTCTTCATTCTAACTCTATTTAAAAATAGGAAAAAATATCAAATTGAACCTCAAAACTTGAGTTTTGAATCTATTATGTATTTAAAATTGGTTTTAAGTGATTGGCAGGATTACAAAGTTCCGAAATATTTTTCAAAATGCAGAATAGAATTTTATGCAAAATACGATTTTCAAAGCATAAATAGGGTTAGTTGTTTTGTTTATTTGAAATAATAATTGGTATTTTTATTTTAAGTTAAAATTATTAACTGATTTTAGCGTATTTAATTTAAAATAATTCTGATTGTATGATTTATAAACTAAGTATCGAATGGTATTCGAAGGTAGTAGATTATTCTTATGTTTATTTAGACAGAAAATCAAATTCTTTAATAAAATACCGCCACATCTTCCAATCCTTTCCGCTGAATATCTGGCACATACACTTCATCCGCAGCATATCCGACGGGCAAAAGCAAAAACGGTCGCTCATTATCAGGGCGTTTTAAGATGGATTTTAAGAAATTCATGGGGCTTGGGGTGTGGGTCAAAGTGACTAATCCTGCTTCGTGAATGGCAGCAATTAAAAAGCCGCAAGCGATACCGACCGACTCTTGAACG
Organism: Saprospiraceae bacterium; assembly: GCA_031381715.1. Lineage (GTDB taxonomy): Bacteria > Bacteroidota > Bacteroidia > Chitinophagales > Saprospiraceae > JAAFJT01. The sequence goes on along the minus strand of JANMYC010000266.1, from coordinate 150 downwards.
TAATAATGCTTTTCTTTATTCACTCCCGTTGATTGAGCAAAAACGATAATGAGCCACGGAGCGGTTTCTAGAAAAGGCTTTTCCCAATCCGTACCAAGGGGAGCGAGGTCTTTGAGCCACTGCTCAGTCATTCTGCCGTTATAACTATCG
>JANMYC010000258.1:0-15549 GCA_031381715.1 Saprospiraceae bacterium | reverse complement strand
TTAAAATCAAGCTCACCTGTTTGTTTTTGAGCTTTTCCTTTAATGCCATAAAATTGCTCGCATAGTTTTTCAGCTTGCTTTTCTGAAATAAATAAGGCTTCGTAATTTATTTTTTGAATCATAAAACTTGAATTTGATATTGAATTCCAAAAATATAAATTAACTTTTCATTTCAAAGTTTTTATTTTTAAGTTTGTGACAAACAGATAATAATATGAAAAATCAATTTTCGATAAGGGTATTAATGTTCTTCATACCCCTCAGTATTTTCACTTTTAGTAGTAATATTTTAGCTCAAAAACCTCTTTTCGACCTGCTTATCCGCAACGGCAAAGTGGTTGACGGCTCGGGGAATCCGTGGTTTCGGGCAGATATTGGCGTTTTAAACGGTAAAATTGCGGCTATTGGGCAATTAGATTCGACTCAAGCCAAGCGCACTATTGATGCCACTGGTCTTGTCGTTTCCCCCGGTTTTATAGATGTACACACACACGTTGAGGGTGGCATTAAGCGCGTGCCAACTGCCGATAATTATATTTTAGATGGAGTTACATCCATCATTACGGGCAATTGTGGGGGTTCTGAGGATAATTTGACCAGTTTTTATCAAAATTTAATGAAAATAGGTATATCTCTGAATATCGGTTCTTTTATCGGTCATAACAACGTTCGCCGTCAAGTGATGAACAAAGCGAATCGCGACCCAACGCCAAAGGAACAAGTCGATATGGAAAATTTGGTTGAAAAAGCCATGAAACAGGGCGCAGTGGGTTTGTCAACGGGCTTGATATATATTCCGGGTACATATTCTAAAACACCTGAAGTGGTGGGTTTGGCTAAAGTAGCGGCACGGTATGGGGGTGTTTATACCTCGCACATCCGAAATGAAGGTGAAACAGTGAGCGGTGCTATCTCAGAAGCCATCACAGTTGGACGAGAAGCGCAAATTCCAGTCGAAATTTCTCATTTTAAAATAGCTTTCAAACCGCTTTGGGGTAAAAGTACGGAAACAGTAGCGATGGTGGAAAAAGCACGTCAAGAGGGCATTGACATTAATATTGACCAATATCCTTACGCGGCGAGCAGTACGAATATGGGTACTCTATTACCTGCTTGGGCTTTGGCTGATGGGGACACCGCGATGTTAAAACGGTTTGCCGATACTCCAATACACGCTCAAATTAAAGCCGAAATGATTGCAAACTTGACAAAAGACCAGCGTAAAAATTGGGATTATGCCGTTGTGGCTCATTCAAAAGCAGACTCGACACTGGATGGAAAAACCATTTCCGACATCAACATACTGAGGGGTCGGAAACGGACAGCCGAAGATGAAGTAGAAACCATTTTTGAACTCATGGCGAAAGGTGGCGGGCAAATGATTTACCATAAAATGAGCGAAGAGGACATTGATATTATTTTAAAATACCCCAATACAATGATTGCCAGCGACGGTGGCGTGGAGGTCTATGGATTTGGCGTGACGCACCCGCGCTCGTATGGTACGAATGCTCGAGTACTGGGTCGTTACGTGCGGGAGCGCAAGACTTTGACCCTTGAAGACGCCATTCGACGCATGACTTCTCTCCCTGCGCAGCGATTTAGAATTGATGATAGAGGTTTATTGCGCGTGGGTTATGCTGCGGATATTCTCGTTTTCGATGAAAAAACGGTGAGCGATAAGGCGACTTATGAGCGGCCGCACGCTTATTCTGTGGGTTTTAAATATGTGATGGTCAACGGAAAATTGACGGTTGAAAATGGTAAACATAATGAGATGAAAGCGGGACAAATTATCTATGGAAAAGGTTATAAATCGGTTCAAAAACCTTAAAGTCAATAAATCACAGTATGCACTACTCTTCATTTTTAAAAATTTGAGCCGCTTTTTCAATGGCTTCTAATCGAGCTGTTTCTAAGAGGCTTAGGTAATCCTCATCGGTTGAACTTTGAGTTTCACTTGTAGTGGATTGATATAAATCTTCAATCCTAAAATCTTCTTTTTTATCTTCTGAGCCGTATTCATATATATTTTGGGCATATTCAGTAAACTCCTTTTCGGATTGCTCGACTAAGTATGCTAAATCTGGTTTCAAATCTTTATCCAGACTAAAATGAAATTTTTTCTTATTTTTCATCTTTAAAAATTTAAGTGCAAAATAAGGTTTTAAATAAAAGAGCAACAACAATAATAATTTTACCTTTTAGTTGTTGTTTTTATTCTTTTATTTCTTTTATTTCTTTTATTGGCTTATATCTTATTGATTTACAATGACTTATATAACAGATAGTAGCAAATTTGTGGAAAAATGTAGCGTTTTTGTTGCTAAGTGTAGCAAAAGCGTTGTACATTGTAGCAAATTTGTGGAAAATGTAGCGTTTTTATGGATGTGTAGCAATTATGTGGGATTTGTTATTTATATTATTTTCCCTTTTTTATGCTACGTTATTTCGACGTTTTATGTTTTAAAGGGCATATTATTGGTAAATTTTTATCATAAATAACACTTTTTACAACCCTGTTTCGATACAAAGTAAATTAAAGTTCAGTCTATCCTACTTTTTAGAAAAGAAAGCAACTATTAAATGTAGCAAATATGTGGTATAATTAGACTTTATCTTGGTTATTGTAGCGGAAAAGTAGCAAGTGTAGCAAGTATGTTGCATTTCGGGTTTCAATACGTGTCTCTATTTTGTTTTTATTCTTTGAAAAGCACAAGTGTAGCAAATATGTGGCTAATGTAGCATAAACGTGGATTTTTTTTATATATTAAACCACTTTTATAATAGTTACTACTTTTTTGCTACACATAACAATGATGAAATAACAAATGTAAGCAATATTTTAATATCAATTATTGAGTATGTCCAATCTTGTTAAAAAAGCAAAAGGTATCCTTTTAATTAGGAAATCCAATCAATTGATTGAATCTCGTTTCAAATTTGATACCCCAGAGATGAGGATTTTTCTTTCTTTAATTTCACAGATTAAAAGGGAGGATGAAAACTTCAATGTTTATCGCATCTGGTACCGCGATGTAGCGGAACTCTTTGGTATGAATAAGCAAAGGGGGTACGAAGATTTGCGACAAGCCGTAAAAAGCCTCATGCAAAAGAGCTTTTTTGTGCGTTATTCCGACAATGGTAAGCCTCGCGAGGTGCAATACCATATTTTGCGCAAGATTGATTATTCGCTTTTGGATGGGCAGGATGCTGAATCTGAGAGTCAAGATTTCGTGGATGTCAGAATTGAAGAGGATATGAAGCCTTTTTTATTGCAATTGCAGAAGAGTTTTACCTCATATGATATCCGAAATGTGGCGTCTTTGGGTGGATATTCCGTGCGGGTCTATGAATTATTGAAACAGTATGAGACTATCGGGCACAGGACATTGAAATTTGAAGAAATGAAAATGATGTTTGAGTTGGAGAATGAATATCCGCGATTTTCTACTTTTTATCAACGTGTTTTGGAGCCATCTATCAAAGAAATTAATGAGTTCACAGATTTGGCTATTACGGAAGTGAAAAAAATTAAAACGGGTAAAAAGATTACGGGCGTTTATTTCAAATTCAGTCAAAAAACAAAAAAAGATATATTGACAATCGATTCAGTGGTTGAAGAACCAATTGTTGAAAGCATTTCAGTTCAGCCTCAGAGGGATAGTTCATCGGATGAGCGTTTTACTTTTCTTTATCCAAAGGTTGTTGAGTCGTTTGGCATTACCCCCTCAGTATTGATGGACTTGATAGCGTCTTACACCGATGATCAATTTGAACAAGCCATAAGAGTGACGCATCGGGCTAAAATTGATGGGCAGGTGAAAACCAGTGTTTCGGGCTTTTTCATTCAGGCTTTGAAGAAGGGTTTTACTGATTTGAAAGAAGAACGTTTGAAAAAAGATAAGCGAGAAGAAGAACAAAAACGGATAGAAGCGCAAATCCAAACTTTAGAAATGGAGAAAGAGCGCAAGATATTTGAAAGATTAAAAATATTGACTCAAGAAGATGAAACTTTGACCCTCGAAGCCATTGAAAACGTGCGCAATACTGAGGGGGGTAAACTTTTAATCGACCAAGAGGAAATTAATTTAGGCCGCTCACTTGACATTGAAGATTTTAGATTAATCAAAGACCTCAGGTTTATGGTTATTGATACTTTGATTACCAATAATCTTGAAAAGTTTTCTGATATCATCCTCCCCTACGACGCTAAAATTAATGAGCTTAGAAAAGATGACCTTTTTTAGTTCAAAAAAATCAACTGATATAATTTTTAGAGAGCTTGTCGATTTGGCAAGCTCTTTTAACTAATTTTACACTTTTACGTAAAAACGTTTTTACGTAAAAGTGTAAAATGTTTAAATATATTTTACGTGAAATAGTATTTACACATTTTTATTAAAATGTATTTACGTTTTATAGTAAAATATTTTTAGTGTAAATACGCATTTACGTTTTTTATTAAAAAAGTTTTTATACTTTTACGGAATAATATTTATACACTTTTACGTAAAAGTGTAAATACGCGAAACAAGGTTTTTCTAATTTTGAAAAGGAGGCGATTTTTTTATAATTGCCTGTACTTGGTAGTATTTCAATGAAATTAGCCTCATACAGTATTTAAAGAGGGATTTAAAAAGCATTGAATCGTACTTTAGTTTTCATTTTGACAACTCATCGGATTTATAAAAAATAATAGTCTATGGAAATAGTATTTGGAAATCAGAAAGGTGGAGTAGGTAAAACTTCTTTATCAATTTTATTCGCTAACTATTTAGTCGAACAGGGTAGAAAAGTAATTATGATTGAAATGGATATTCAACAATCCATTACTTCTACCCGCGGGAAAGAGATGGAAATGAATCCCACAAATCTCCCACCGAAGCCGTATGAAATTATCTACACAAAGTTAAGCGATTATCCGCGCATAGCCGAAAAATTAAAAAGTACGGATATTAATGTCATTATTGATTTGCCAGGGAAGTTGGATGATCCACATTTAGTACCGGTTCTTAAAAATGCGGATGTCATAGTTTGCCCTTTTGAATATGATATGCGTTCATTTATCAGCACGGGCACATTCGCAAACGTGACTAAGAAGTTAGACCCGAACAAACAGATTATTTTTATTCCTAATAGGATTAAAGTTATGAACTACGAACTAAAAGAGCAAGTGCATGAAGCCTTAGGCCAATATGGTGTCGTAACTGATGCTATCAGCGATAGGGCTGCGGTGAAGCGGTTAAGCACTTTTTCTATTACCGAGGAACAAAAAAATATTGTTGGAAAAGTATTTGATTTTATTATTGCTCAATCTAAAATTTGATAGAAATGAACAACGATACCAATAATTTGGTCAATGACCTACTCAGCATTCTTCAACCTGACGCCGCTGAACAAATTGAAAAGAAAGAAAAAGAACCTAAAGCGCCTAAAAAAGAGCCACAATCAGAGAATAAAGTGGTGAAAGAGGCAGCTGCGCCTAAAACAACAGCTAAAATAATGGCAGAAGAGACCTTTTTGGCGGGTATTGATGAAACCATGAAAAGTGTTGATTTTGCCAAAGTGGTGATTCGGAAGGATTTATACGAGGTTTTTATGTCCATTAAAAGAGCCAAACAAGTAAAAAGTGTCTCAACTTTGCTCGATCATGCTTTGGAGGATTATATAAAGCGCAATAGTCATAGCATCAAACAGCTGTTGAACGAAAGCAATAAAAAGAGTATTTTGTAAGTCATAGAAGAGAGGTAAGCTTAAAACTTGCCTCTTTTTTTATAAAAAGTAAAAAAGCTAAATAAAATTTGCATAAATGAATAAGTGTTCATATTTTTGTATTTAAATTTATTGACGAAAATTCAGAGCATGTCCTAAAGTAAATGAAAGAATTATCATATTTTCAAATAAAAAAAGATGGAATCATTTTTCAGAACGTGGTCAGTTATGCGTATTGCACGCTTGGTTTTAGCCCTCGTTGCTTTCGGAATGAGCATCAGCCAACGCGAACCAATGTTTGCGATGTTGGGTGGCATACTTTTTTTACAAGCAATATTCAATATGAGTTGCCCAGGAGGAGCCTGTGCTGCACCGCCACCAAGGAGGACAGCGTATAAATCGAAATTTCGGGATACAGCTTCGATTGAAGAAGTTAAGGGACAAAGTAAAAAATAAACTACCCAACTTAACAATTCTATTTCCTTTACTTCCCGAGTACTCGGGATTAAATTTCTTTTAAATAGTTCACTATTTCTCAAAAAATTTAATCCCGAGTACTCGGGAAGTAAAGAAAATATAATAGCCAATTTGGGTAGTTTATTTTTTACTTTGTCCCTAAATAATGCACAAATTCATTTTAAAATTTTAAAAGTAAAGTAACATGCAAGTATCATTTAAAGAATTAACAAATTCAACAATTCCAGTATTAGTGGATTTTTCAGCCGAGTGGTGTGGTCCCTGCAAAATGCTCGCGCCAGTACTCAAAGAATTGAAAGGAAAAGTGGGTGAAAAAGCGAAAATTGTAAAAATTGACGTGGATCAAAATCCAGATTTATCGCAAGCTTACAAAGTTCAGTCCGTCCCTACGATGATAATTTTTCAGAATGGAGAGGTAAAATGGCGGCAATCAGGCGTATTATCTGCCACGCAATTGGAAGTCGTTTTACAGAAATTTATGAATTGATAACCCGTTTTAAACTTTAAAAGTAAGAATATGAATTTTTTAAAAATGTTGTTTGGTGGAGAGAAGGTGCCGCTGGGTTATGATAACGTCAATGGTGCTGAGTTTGAAAGTCTGATTAAGGAAACCAAAGATGCTATTTTGATAGATGTGCGGACATCGGGTGAATTCATATCGGGGCATATACCCAATGCTCTGAATTATGATATGATGTCGGGTGTTTTTCAAAAGAAAATGGCTTCTTTTGATAAAAATAAAACTTTTTTGGTGTATTGCAGAAGTGGTAATAGAAGCGGACAAGCTGCTAAAATTTTAGCCGAAAATGGTTTTACTAAAATTTATAACCTATCGGGTGGGGTGGGGGCTTGGTTGGGTAAACTGGTGCGTTAATGAAAAAGAGGCAAATAGCTTTTAATGCTTAATGATGCTACCCTCAGTATTTCACATACTTTTTAGCTTTTTGATGCAAATTTTGACTAATACAGCAACTAACTTGTATTTATGAAAAAGTGTTCATATATTTGTGTTGGTATTGGTTTGTTAATATTTAAACTTAGAAAATTGACATGGAAGTTATCATAAATTATAAGCTGAATCGAGAAAAACTTGAGAAAGCGGCATATATACTTAAAACTGTAGCACATCCCACACGCTTGGCTATTGTTGATTTATTGAGCATGAATGCCCGTTTGAGTGTAAATGATATCAGTGAGACTTTAGAAGTAGAGCAGTCATTGCTTTCTCACCACCTCATAACGATGAAATTAAAAGGTATTTTGCGTTCCGAAAAAGAAGGTCAAAGTGTATATTATTCCCTGAAAGAAAAGGACGTTCCTAAGCTAATAGAGTGTATCGAGCACTGCGATTGCAATATGTAATCGCTTTTTTTTGAAAAATTAAATGAATAGGTGTTCATATTTTCATTAAATATTTTGAATACTTGAGTTTTAAAAAAAAATAAAAATCATGATAGTAGAGCAGATTTATACAGGTTGTTTGGCACAGGGTGCTTATTATATTGAAAGTGATGGCGAGGCGGCTATTATTGACCCGCTCAGAGAAGTGGCTTCGTATATTAAAAAAGCGAAGAAAAATAAGGCGAAAATTAAGTATGTTTTTGAAACGCATTTTCACGCTGATTTTGTTTCTGGGCATATTGATTTAGCTGAAAAAACGGGTGCCACCATCGTTTACGGACCAAAAGCGGTGACAGAATTCAAATCTCATATTGCGCACGACGGAGAGGAGTTTAAAATAGGTAAATTGACCATTAAAACGCTTCACACACCCGGGCATACACTCGAATCGACGTGTTATTTGCTTTCAGATGAAACGGGCAAACCGCTCTATGTTTTTACTGGTGATACATTGTTCATTGGTGATGTAGGTCGCCCCGATTTGGCTCAAAAATCTACAATTACTATGGAAGATTTGGCAGGTATGCTGTACGAATCATTGGAGACTAAAATCAAGACTTTGCCCGATGATGTCATTGTTTATCCAGCCCACGGGGCGGGTTCGGCGTGTGGTAAGAATATGTCGAAAGAGACTTCGGATACAATTGGTCATCAAAAACAAGTTAATTATGCTTTGTTGGCTACCTCAAAACAGCAGTTTGTGAAGGAAGTGACTGAAGGCTTGGCGGTGCCCCCTCAGTATTTTCCTTTAAATGTGATGATGAATAAGACGGGTTACGCCAGTTTTGACAGCGTTCTTCAAACAGGTTTGAGGGCTTTAAATGCCACTGCTTTTGAATTGGAAGCAGAAGCCAACCATGCGTTGATTTTGGATGTTCGCCCTGACGGGGATTTTGCGAAAGGCTTTATTCCAAATAGTATCAATATTGGTTTAGGAGGGCAATTTGCGCCGTGGGTAGGTGAGCTTATCACCGATATTAAACAACCGCTTTTATTAATTACGCCCGTTGGAAAGGAAGAGGAAACCGTTACGCGTCTTTCAAGAGTGGGTTATGACAATACCATCGGCTATTTAGAAGGCGGCTTTGAAACTTGGAAAGCAGCGGGTAAAGAGATAGATACAGTTGACCGCATTACTGCCGACGAGTTCGCTACAAAATGGTCAAAAGACGAAACTGTATATGATGTGCGTCGTGATGGCGAATATTCAGCCGAGCATATTGATGAAGCCTATCACCGCCCCCTCAGTAGAATCAACGAATGGATAGTAAAAATAGATAAAAAGCAACATTTTTTCATGCACTGTGCTGGCGGTTATCGCTCAATGATGGCAGCTTCTATCTTGAAATCAAGAGGCTACGATAATTTTACTGAAATAGCAGGTGGTTTTGCCGCGATTTCAAAAACGAGCATTCCTAAAACGGATTTCGTTTGTCAATCGAAAAAAGTATCAGTTTAACCTTATTTTACCCATTCATTATTGGATTTCAGATTTCAGATTTCAAATTTCAAGATTTCAAATTTCAGATTCCAAATTTCACAATTAACGCTTGAAATCTGGAATTTGGAATCTGAAATTTGGAATCTGAAATTTAAAGAGATTGTTTCACTTAAAAATTAATTTTTTAAAATGTTTGAACTCATTCGACAGCCTTGGCATTGGTCAATTGCTGGATTTATGATAGGGCTTACAGTGCCTGCCCTTTTAATTATTGGCAACAAATCATTTGGTATTTCATCATCACTACGGCATATATGTGCGGCATGCATACCCGCCAATATTCCATTTTTTAAATACGATTGGAAAAAGGAAATCTGGAATTTATTCTTTGTGGGCGGGGTTTTGGTTGGAGGATTTATAGCCACAAATTACCTTTCTAATCCAGAGCCTATTCAAATTGCCGCCGCAACAAAAGCCCAATTACAGGCACAAGGCATTCAAAATTTTGACAGTTTGATGCCAAGTGACCTTTTTAGCTTTAAAAGTTTGGCGACACTGAGGGGATTTGTTTTTATTGTTTTAGGTGGTTTTCTCGTTGGATTCGGTACACGTTATGCGGGTGGATGTACATCAGGACATGCCATAATGGGGCTTTCAAATCTGCAATTACCTTCTTTAATCGCCACTATTTCATTCATGATTGGTGGATTTTTGATGACTTGGTTCGGCTTACCGTTTTTATTGAATTTATAAAAAATTAAAAAAAGGAAAGTAAAATGAATCGTTATTGGGATATTATTATCAAGAGTTACGAAAGTTATGCATCTTATTTAGCCCATGAAATATTGAACCCTTCGTGGCATAATTACTTTTATTGGCTAATAGGCTTATCGCTTTTCTTTTGGGTTTTAGAGTTGATATTTCCGTGGCGTGATAAACAAGGAGCTTTCCGAAAGGATTTTTGGTTGGATAGCTTTTATATGTTTTTCAATTTTTTCCTATTTTCGCTCATTGGATACAATGCCTTATCCAACGTGGTTTCAACGGCTTTTAATGATATAGTTTTTTCAATAACGGGGTGGCACAATTGGATTGCTATCGAAATTGGAAACTTCCCTATTTGGGCGCAATTAATGACTCTATTTTTTGTGAGAGATTTCATACAATGGAATGTACACCGCCTCTTGCATCGGGTGAATTGGATGTGGGAATTGCATAAAGTACACCATTCGGTAGAAGAAATGGGTTTTGCTGCCCATTTACGGTATCATTGGATGGAAACCGTTATTTATCGGTTTTTTGAATACATTCCGTTGGCGATGATTGGCTTTGGCATTCAAGATTTTATTTTAGTGCATATTTTTACACTCGGTTGGGGACATTTCAATCACGCCAATATTCGAGTGCCGTTGGGCCATTTGCGCTATATTTTTAATTCACCTCAAATGCATATTTGGCATCATGCGGAGCACGTTCCCAATAAATACGGTGTCAATTTCGGACTGACTTTATCCATTTGGGATTATTTGTTCGGGACAGCTTACGAGCCACACGATGGTCGCGACGAGAAGCTGGGATTTAAAGGGCTTCAAAAATTTCCCAAAGCATTTTTAACACAAGAACTGTACCCACTGACTAAGGAAGAAGGGCAGTAAAATGCTGAAAGGGGGGTACTTTTAACTTTTAAATAAAATTCAACTTTTTTTAGATAATGAAAAATACATTAGAAATAAAAGAAATAAGCAATAATCCGACAGATTTCGTTTGTGAAGCACCCAATAATCAAGTAGAAAAAGAAAGTGTTTTTTCAAATTTGAAATACATGATAGTTGGGATTGCTTTCGGAATAGTGTTCGTGAAAGCTGAAATTATTTCGTGGTTTAGGATTCAAGAGATGTTTCGCTTGCATTCGTTTCACATGTATGGTGTGATTGGTACGGCGGTAGTAGTCGGTATGATTTCAGTTTTAATCATTAAAAAGTATAAAATTCCCACTTTTTACGGTGAAAAAATAAAGCTCACTCCCAAATCTTTTAATAAAGGACAAATTTATGGCGGCTTGCTATTTGGCTTCGGTTGGGCAATGACAGGGGCTTGCCCGGGTCCTCTATTTGCTCAAATTGGCAGTGGGTTTGGCGTCGTAGCTGTTACTTTGCTTTCGGCTGTGGCGGGCACTTGGGTTTATGGTTTATTGAGGGCGAAATTACCGCACTAAAATCATCTAATTATTCGTGTATTATCCATAAAAATTAGCACTTTTACGAGTAATTTAAAGGTTAATTTTATAACAATTAAAAAGGAATACAATGAAAAAGATATTAAGCCTTTCCGCTTTTATGCTTTTAGCTTTTTTAACACAAGCTCAAACGAAACTGGGTGTAGATGCTTTCGAAAAAAAAATCTCCGAAAAAAGCGTTCAACTCGTAGATGTGAGGACACCCGCTGAAGTTGCCAATGGTAAAATAAAAGGAGCAGCCGTAATTAATTTTAATGATGCTGATTTTAAAGATAAAATAGGTAAATTGGATAAAAAGAAACCAATTGCAGTGTACTGCGCCGCTGGTGGTAGAAGTGGTAAAACAGCAGCATTATCGACTCAACTGGGTTTCAAACAAGTCTTTGACCTTGAAGGTGGAATGACAGCTTGGGCTGCAAAAGGCAAACCAAGTGAAAAACCTCAACGTTAGTCTTTTTATACGTCTACTTAACACGCCCGACATCATTTCAAAAAATAAATTTTAGATTTAAATAGATTTCGTAAAGACGATGAATGAAGTCCTTTTACCACTTTTTGTTGTCGGGGCAATAGGCTTGACGGGGGTACTCATATTGATTTTCAAGCAATTGGATAGAGCCAGCAATGAATTACTCAAAAGTGAGGGTTATAGCGATAAGTATAAATCAAGTCTTGTCTTTTTAAAAACGGTGAAATACTTGATTTACATCCCAATCCTCATTTTAGGATTTGCTTTAACGGCTCAATGGCTCATGAAGCGGTCAACAGAGAAGAAAGTGTGGCAAGAGTTGAAATCAAAAGCCTTGGCTCAGTTCGACACCGCCAAAGTTTGGGAAGCGCCTGACCCCCTCAGTATAAAGCAAGAAGATGAGGCAAAACTCATCCAATACGGGCGTGATTTGATAGCGCATACATCAGATTATCTTGGACCAGAAGGCATTGTAAAACCAATATCTAATGGGATGAATTGTCAAAATTGTCATTTAGATGCAGGTTCTAAGCCCTTTGGTAATAATTATATGGCGGTGGCGGCTACTTATCCCAAATTCAGAGCGCGCTCAGGCACCGCCGAAACGATTTATAAACGCGTCAACGATTGTTTTCAAAGAAGTTTGAATGGGCAACCTTTGGACTCTACAAGCCATGAAATGAAAGCCATTGAAGCCTACATCAAATGGCTTGGGCAAGCGATTCCGAAAAGTAAATCTCCCAAAGGAGCAGGTCTTTTAAAGTTAAAATATCTGAATAGAGCCGCTAATCCAGATAGTGGAAAAGTGGTTTTTACGACCAAATGCCAGTCCTGTCATGGTGCTGATGGTCAAGGCTTACCGATGCCCGAGGGAAATGGCAGACGCTACCCGCCACTCTGGGGTGAAAAGAGTTTTAATGAAGCCGCAGGTTTGTATCGCTTATCCAATTTTGCGGGATATGTAAAGGCAAATATGCCTTTGGGTGCGACATATCAAAATCCACAATTAACGGACGCTGAGGCATGGGACGTGGCGGCATTCATTAATTCGCAACCCCGCCCGAAACACCCATTTTTAGCAACCGATTGGCCTAAAGTTGAGGGTAAACCTTTTGACCACCCTTTTGGCCCTTACAAAGATTCGTTTCCTGAATTTCAACATAAGTTGGGTCCTTTTCAACCTATCGTGGATTTTCAAAAAAATACTAAAAAGTAGATTATGTCCAATCGCAGAAAATTTTTGCAGAGTACCTTGTTGGGTAGTTTAGGAGTAGGGTTAACACCCGTTACTTCATTCGCCAATAAGGGTATAAAAGAGCCTTTTTTAACAGAAAACAACTCTGAAAATGGTGCTGATACTGAGGTTTTTACCCCCCCCGAGAACTCGGGGTCGGTGGGGGGTAAAAAAGTTTTGACCCTTTTACAGACCACAGATATCCATTGTCAAGTTCACCCGCACGATGAGTTATTTTGGGAAAATAACCAAGCAGTTTTTCGTAAAACGGCAGGATATGCCTATTTGGCGACTCTTTTTGACCAAATCAGAAAGAAAAATCCGGATACCTTCCTCATTGATACAGGCGACATGTTTCAAGGCAGTATGCTCTCGGTTAAAACAAATGGGGATGCTTTTGTGAATATTTTGAACGCTTTGGGCTATGATTTATATCTCCCGGGCAATTGGGAAGTGATTTATGGAAAATCCAAAATGCAGAAACTTTTGGGCGGTTTGGACGCCCCTAAAGTGTGCGCCAATATGTACCATGACTTGGGTGATGGTAAAAAAGGCGAATTGATTTTTCCACCGTATTATACATGGTCAAAACACGGTGTTAAAGTTGGTTTTTTGGGATATACTGATCATTTAGTGCCCATTCGCCAATCGCCTAACTATTCAAAAGGTATTATTTACACCAAACTTTTAAGGGAACAGGAGCAATGCGATTTTGTGATTATTGTGGCGCATTTGGGCTTGTCGCAGCAGATTTATTTAGCCAATCTGCCTGAGTGTGAAGGTGTGAACTACATCTTTGGTGGTGATACCCATGAGAGGGTGCGCACGCCCATCCAATGCAAATACGCTAAAGTTGTAGAGCCGGGGGCATTCGGCTCATTCGTTGGGCGTTTGGATTTGACCATTGAAAACGGTAAAATAGTGGGAGAGAAGTATGAGTTGATGGAAGTAGATGTTAAAAAATACAAGCCCAGAGCCGATATTCAAAAGCTCATTGATACTCATGAAAAGCCTTTTGCCGATACGATTAATAAAATCCATGGCTATTCAACAGTGCCATTGTATCGCTATTTTGTGGTTGAAAATACCATTGATACCCTTATTTTAGATGCGATTGCGTGGCGAATGGGCTCCGAAGTAGACATTGTTTTGTCCAATGGTTTCCGTTTTTGTCCGCCCCGCATCGCAGATTCTACCGGAAAAGTGCCCATTACTGAGGGGTATATCTACGATATGTTGCCCGTGGATTCGCAAGTCCGTACTGCGGCGGTGACTGGAAAACAACTGAAAGAATGGCTTGAAAAAGAGCTTAATAATGTATTCGCCAAGGATGCTTCCAAGCGATTTGGCGGTTGGGTTGTAAAATTCAAGGGTATGGAAGTCAGTTTCAAAGCCTTTGAAGAGATGGGTAAAAGGGTACAGTCCATTACTGTTGGTGGTGCGCCTTTTGACGTGGATAAAACCTATCGGGTCTGTGCCTGTGAGCGAGATGGCGACCCTGAGACAATGTTGTGTCGCATTCCAAACGTGAAAAACGGAAAAAATACGCCTTATACATTGCACCAAACCATGCGAGATTATTTAAAAAATAATTCACCAGTAACGCCAAAGCCACATGGTTCCGCTATAATTTTAGATGCCCCCGCTACGCTTTTGACGCAAGTAACAGGTGTAGATTATCAATTCACCTAATTTTTAAATGAAAGAATACATCAATAATTGGTCAGTAGTATTTATTTTGTGCTTGACATTGGGTTTAGCTCCATTTGTTCCAGAGCCTCATTTATGGGGTAAAATAAAATGGGTGATGGGTGGCGCCATAGGTATGACAATGATGGATTGGTTCGACCTATTATTTCATGGGTTTCCTTATTTGCTCCTCATTCGTTTAGTAATTTTAAAATTTATAAAACAGAAATAACCATTTTTATGAAAAAAGTACTGCTTATAATACTCGTAGGTCTTTTGAAAATGACCCCCTCAGTATCTGCCCAAACTGGGGATAATAATGCGCCTAAAATTGCCACCACAAAGAAACTAAAAGTGGTTTTTCATTTAACCAGTAGCGATACGCTTGTGCATAAAGCTGTGGTAAAACAGCTCAATAATTTTTTGGTAGCGGCACCCAACGCTAAAATCGAAGTCGTTTGCCATAATAACGGAATCGAGTTTTTAACAAGTGCAAAAACCAAACACAGCGCAATGATTACTGAACTCAAATCCAAAGGAATCACGTTTGCGGCTTGTGAAAATACCATGCGTGAGCGCAAGATTAAGAAAGAAGAAATAGTGAGTGAAGCCTTTTTTGTCCCTTCGGGGGTAGTAGAAGTAGCTTTGAAACAAAGTGAGAAATGGTCTTATATTAAAGCTGGTTTTTAAAACAGTTTCTTAGTTAAATCAAATACTGAAAGAGCGGTAAAAGCGCATGGAATTAAGGTTCCGTGCGCTTTTATTGCTTTAAGGAGAAATTTACGCACAAAGTAGATATATATCAAACCCTCCTCATAGTCACCCACGACCAAAGCTTCGCCGAAAGAATGCACCGAAACGTTGAAATGAAAGACGGCAGGATTATA
>JANMYC010000255.1:0-4846 GCA_031381715.1 Saprospiraceae bacterium | reverse complement strand
TTAAAATCAAGTAAAATTAAACTTATGTAAAGCCTCAAGTTGAGGATATGAACCACGAGATTAATTAGTGATTTCTTTAAAAATGGCTTAATGTTGCCCAAGCCTTGTCTACCTTCGGTGTGTCGCTCAATTATGTTTGTTTTTTATCTCGCTAAATTTAGTCTTTTTCGTTTTGAGTTTTTGAAGTTTCTATTGCTGAATTTAGTCTTTTCATGTTTTAGTTTTTAAGTTTTTTTATTGCTGAATTTAGCTATTTTTCGTTTTATTTATTGAGCGAATGTTTTTAGTTGTTTTGTACCAAGTACTTGTTAAAAGTGTTTGCTTTTACAGAGCAGTTAAGTTTTTAAAAAACCGCAAGGTTAGATTTTTTCATTTTTTTCAATTTATTTATTTTGTATTATCTCCAGTAGACTGCCGTTCCGATGCTTATGCACGTGAACGGCAGCTCTCATTTTAAGTCGTTGTGAAATTGTGCGGTGCAGCGTTTTAGTTTCCCTTCGCCTTCTTTATATCTACTAAATCGTCTCACGAAAACTCAATTCAGGGTTTATCCTCTATTTAAGTAAGGGCTAAAATGTTTAATAATTATATAATCCGCATGAATGAGGAGGCAATTGCAGAATGGAAAAAAGCCTAATAATATGAAAAAATACATAGCAGAATTTATTGGAACATTCGCTTTGGTCTTTTGTGGAACAGATGCAATTATCATCAATCAATTCATTTTAGAAGTAACATTGGATATATCACACAACTTGTGCCAGTGACATCACTCCAAATTGTGCCACCCGCATCAATTGATATTGTGCCAGTTTAGAACACCTGTTAAAGAGGCAATAGCGTAGTATTGTCAATGACTATCTTGGAGTAAAAAATAACTCCAACATGTCCAATACACGCATAAGAATGCTGAATTTACAACACCTTATTCGCCTTAAAATACAAGGGCAATCCAATCGAAGCATCTCGAAGATGCTGTCCATACACCGCAATAGTGTGAACACGTATGCTCGCTTTTTTGACACCTGCGGTCAGACTTATGAATCATTAAGCACTCTTGATGAGCAGGCCTTGTGCGCATTGGTTCAATCGGGTGACAAAGAGCGGGTCGAATCGAGCCGTTATGAGGATTTGAGTGCTCTGTTCCCTTACTATGAAAAAGAGCTCCGCAAAGTAGGCGCCACCTACGAAGGGCTCTGGTCAGATTATCGAATGCGCCATGCCGATGGTTATGGTTGTACCCGTTTTAAAGCCCATTTGAAAGCGTATCTGAACAAGCGAGAAGTGAGTTTAGTGCGTATGCATCCCTGGGGGAAAGTCTGTTTGTTGATTTCAGTGGACAAAAGTTGAGCGTAACCAACAGGCTTACGGGGTGTGTTGAGTCCAAAGAAGTATTTGTAGCGCTTCTTGGTGGGAGTCAATATACTTACGTAGAAGCTGTTGAAGACCAAAGTTTAACGAGTTTTTGTGAGGCTGTACAAAATGCTTTACATTATTTTGGCGGTGTGCCCCGGAGCATTGTGCCCGACAATCTAAAAAGCGCTGTTACTAAAGCCGATCGCTATGAAGCGGAAGTCAATCAAAATTTCAAAGCCTTAGCCCTTCATTATCATACGGTTGTGTTGCCCACACGAGCCTACAAGCCCAAAGACAAAGCCTTAGTGGAGGGCTGTGTTCGATTGATGTATCAACGCATTTTCTACCCCCTCAGTAGCCAAACCTTTTTTAGCCTTGCTGACTTAAATCAGGCCATCGTCCCATTGCTGGAAGCGCATAATCACAAACCGTTTTCCAAAGGAGGGACTTTAGAGCGAGGTGTAAAGGAATCCAGAGCCGACCTTTTTCAAGCCTATGAAAAGGCTGAGTTAAGTCCCTTACCCATTCAAAGATATGAACTGCGGACTTACAAAGAAGGCAAAGTTGCCAAAAACAGTCATGTGTGGTTTGGCTCTGATAAGCATTATTACAGTGTGCCTTATCGCTATGTGGGGTCAAATATGTTGATGGTAGCAACAGAGCACAGCCTTGAAATCTACCTCCGTGCTACGCATGAAAGAGTGGCTGTACACAAGCGTAATAAGGGGAAAGTCAACGGTTTTACTACCACAGAGGCGCATTTACCACCTAATATTCAATTCGTTAAGAATTGGAGTGTAGAGACATTTGAGCAGCAAGCTACCCGAATCCATGTGGATTTAGTGCCTTTTATTCAAAAAGTGTTTCATACTCAAGCCCATCCTCAACAAGCCTGTACTATCTGTATGGGTATTTTAGGTTTAAAAAAACACTTTGACACGGCTCGATTGGTCAAAGCCTGCCAACGAGCAGCCTATTTTGACAATTACACCTATCGGGCAGTTAAAAGTATTTTGACACAACAACTCGACCAAGTAGAATGGCGGCATCTCAAAGATACACAACAAGAAAATGCTAAACCGCTGTTTGATTTACCCAACAATCATCCCAATATTCGGGGGAGTATTTACTATTATTAAGCATAAATGATTTAAATAAAACTTAAAAGCTAAGATATTAATCTATTTTTCAATCACTCATTTTAAACAACTCAAGTATGAATAATCAAGTGACTTTACAGACCTTTTCTACCCTCCGACTTTGGGGTATGAGAGAAGCATTTACCGCTTATCTGGAAATGCCCACAACTTTTACCCCCGATGAACTCGCTGCTCATTTAGCCCAAGCAGAATGGACAAGTCGGCAAAATGCCCATATCAAAAGACTGATGGCCAATGCGCAATTTCATTACAAAGCTGATTTGAACGACCTCGATTTTAGTACCTCAAGGGGATTGGATAAAAATCTTGTGCTCCGGCTACTTCAGGGGCAATTCATTGAGGCTCATGAAAATCTTATCATCACAGGGCCTACAGGTGTTGGTAAATCATTTGTCGCTTCTGCCATTGGTCATCAAGCCTGTCTGTTGGGGTTCAAAGTGCTGTACTGCAATACTCGTAAACTCTTTCATCAACTCAATGCTGCTCTGGCCGATAACACATACCTCAAATTAATGACTAAAATAGAAAAAGTAGACCTCCTTATTTTGGATGACTTCGCGCTGCAGCCCCTCGACGGGCAAGCAAGACAATCACTATTGGAAATAATCGAAGATAGGCATTTGAAAAAGGTCACGCTCATTACTTCTCAGCTACCCGTCAGTGATTGGCATGCTGCTATCGGTAATTCCGCGATCGCTGATGCCATCCTTGACAGGCTTATTCACAACGCTCATAGAATTGAGCTGCAAGGCGATTCGATGAGAAAAATGAAAAAGAAATCTATCGAAGTGTAACTCTAAATTTTTGTAGTTTTGTAATTCAACCTATTAGGTTTAAAATTTTTAATTCATCTATGCTATTACCCTTTAATAGGTGTTCTAAAACTGGCACAATATCAATTGATGCGGGTGGCACAATTTGGAGTGATGTCACTGGCACAAGTTGTGTGATATATCCAGTAACATTAACCTTTTTACTAATGCTTTTCATTTTAAACGTGTCTCAAGGTTCAAAAGAAACAGGTTTATTTGCAGGAATAGCTATTGGTGGAACGGTACTTTTAGAAGCCATGTAGGATTTAAAAAATTTTGGCTCAGTGGAGTGGTTATTCCTGATAATTATACGAAGCAATTTGGCAAGCGTCAGTAAAGTGGTTATTTGGATATAGTTCAACCTTGAAAAGCAAAGTTTCGCCAGATTTTTCTATATTTAACATAAATATAATTATGGATAGGGTGGTGTTGTTATGCATCGTCCTGAAATGACTTGACACCTATGGCGTAAAAGCCTGAAAATGAGACGAATAGAAAAAATGGGGCAAGTTGGTTATCGAGATGTGAACTGGAAGCGTCAAGTGGTTGAATATTGGTTGTGGTGTGATGAGGCAACCATCGAGGTTTGCAAAATACTGAAAATTAGCCGACCTTTATTAAATCAGTGGCATAGGTGGTATTTCAAGACATGTCTTGTCCTAGAAAAAGTTGACCACCTATGGCAGGCGAATTAGAAAGAACTTCCCAAAATTTAGTTTGGGAATAAACATTTGTAAGACAAAGGCATAATAAAATTATTAATATATTTTTCACAGTTGCTTGTTTTAATTTGACAGAGAAAATTTAAAAATTACTAATCTCTTGACACCAATAGTCTTTTCAGTACAATAGCAAGTATTATCGACCCAATTACCAGCATCCAATTAAATGGTGTATTATTACTGGTATTTAGCCCTGCTACTACTCTTAATTCAACAAAAGCTATCACCAAAGCAAAAATCCATAATAATCCAATTAACAAATAAGGGTAAAAACCCATCACTATGAAAAAAATACCACTTTGAAAAGCAAGCCGTGAAAATGATAATCCCAAGATTGTTGGAGCATTTATCTTAAAAAAGTAAACAATACCCGCTGCGAAAATTAATAAGATGCCTATTTTTCCTATCATTTCTGCTAAACGAGAAAGTGGCTCATCAAGACCCATATCAGGTGCTCGACTGCTACCACCATTTATTCTTTTTTTACCATCTTTTTCCGCTCGTTCTCTTTGTTCTAGAGTCTGTTCTAAGTTTCTTTGATTATCATCCCACATTTTTTTACGATGAATGTCACCAGAATCGTCATAGTCTGCCATTTTAGGTAATTTTGAAAGTTAATACTATATTTTTGAATCTTTAATTTACAACTTTTGATTTAGTTATCACAACTTTTCTGTCTTTCGAATTTATTCATTAGGTTCTTTCTTTGTTGGTTTTGGCCAACTAATAACGTTACTACATCAGATTCTCATCAAGTAATTGACTATTTACAGTTTTATGTAGTAAAATATCTTAA
>JANMYC010000245.1:0-1552 GCA_031381715.1 Saprospiraceae bacterium | reverse complement strand
CCGGGCTATTTGCAATTGACCAAGTTGCGACCTATACCCATAAGCTCTATGAATTGGGCAGTCAGTTGGATAATATTGACTAAAAATCCTTTTTGTGCTCCGAGGCTAATTGTCTGCAGTGAATCAGGAGGCCAAAAAAATGCGACTGAAATTAGACTAAAAGTGACATTACATGTAACATTGAATCAATAGTACATGTAACAGTGCTACAATTTTTAACGTTACGCGTAACGTTAATAAAAGTGTTACATGTAGCATTGCAAAATAATATACCATTACGTGTAACACTAATTCAATATTATACGTAACAGTACAGAAAAAAATATTACGTGTAACGGTAAAATATCAAAATCAATAATCATGAAATTTGAAGTAGTCCAATGTCCTCAATGCGGTGAGGCGTTTAATAGAACTAATCCGCGCAAAGAATATTGTAGAGATGCGTGTAGGGTAGCAGCGCATCGAGATAGGCATGGGTATCAGAAGCCGATTTTTGATAAAGAGCAAGCAAGACTTGTTGAACAAATTACCCAAATTTCTTTAGAGGATTTAGAAGAACTTATGCAGGATGCAATTCTGTATAGAACATTTTTAAGATTGTACCACAAAGAAAAATATATTGATTTTGATAGAAACTCTCTTTTTCAGAATGTGCATGAAAAAATAAAAACGGAGGAAAAAGAACGTGGAGGTCTATACAGCAAAGCTAGTTACTCTGTGGAATTCATGCGGCCGATAAACGAACTTTTACAATACGCAGAGGAAAATCCGATGAACCTTTTTAAAAAAGGAAGTCTATAACGAATAGATGAGCTACAATAAAACTCACCCATTCGTTATTCCATGAGCTATCAATTCCGCTTGTTTCAAAACGGTTTCAGTGGATACATAGAGCCAACCGAGGATTCTCAATAGCATCGAAAGTAAATAGAGTTTAGAGATGGTCTGCAAAAGGATAAGACGGATTCATAGGCTTAAAGTCAATTGGCTGTCACGCTCAATTAGTTCACTAAAAGTTTACACTTTTATTGAGCTAATCGAGTTATGGTTAGAATAGCGTAGGCTTTTCGTCAACCCAAAGGCTCATAAAACAAAGTATTATTTTCATACAAAATAGGTCGGTGGAGATTCTGTTTGGTTTCTCGTTTTACCATTTCCAAAAACTTGTCATGCAAGATGACAGGTAAGGCTTCCAAATAATTAAGCATGGTTATAGTCATGGCGATGAGTTTTTGTTTTCATATTATGATTACCTAATGAATGGAACAAAAGTACGAAATATTCAGATATTGAAAAATATAGTAGTAAAGAAAACGACCGTTTTCTTTACTAATCAAAAGGACATATCTGGATAATTTTATTCAATATTTTCAGATGAATCATTTTGTAATTTGTAACGCAGCTCATTCAATACTTTTTTATTCCAATCAAGAGGGGAGAAGAAGTGTTCTCCGAACTCCCGATGACAGTCAATACCCTCATCGAAAAAACAATAGAATTTGCGACCATTCATTTGAAAATTCACCAACCAGCTTTCTTTTGTAAACTGGAT
>JANMYC010000228.1:0-5269 GCA_031381715.1 Saprospiraceae bacterium | reverse complement strand
TTTTTTGGATCATAAAAATACCCTCGTCGCCAAATTGGATGATAATTCAAAGGCAATAAAAGCTGAATTGGCATTGAGCCCGTTTCAAAAGATTGACCCAAACCAAATTTTGTGGTGATGGTGACGTCCTTCCGTTTATCTTTTAAAAATTCTCCTAAAATCAGTTCAGAATATCCTTTGCCGTACAAAACCGCCGTGTCAAAATGACGGATACCTTCTTCATAAACAGCATTCAGTAGCTCTTTCACTTCTGAATAAGACTTCATGCTGGTTAAAGATGCACCTCCGAAGCCTAAATTATTTTTAATTGACAACATTTTGTTCACCCCCTCAGTTAACTTGATTGCTTAGTGGCTTGATTGGTTGTCATTATCCTTTCATATTTTGTCGTGCCTTTATTAAAAAGCATTGCAATCTTTGATCGCGCAGGTTTTTCAAAGTATTGAAACGTGAGGAATGAACAGAAAAGAAGAAGCATCAAGTACATAAAAAAATGTATGCCCGTAGCAAAATCTTTTGTAAATAACAAAACGAAAGATGAAATAGGGAACTGAAGCAAGTAAATACCGAAGCTCATATCGCCCAGCAAAGTGAATTTTTTGTTACTCAAGTACTTCATAGAAAAAGCTTCATTTTGGAGTAATATCACTATCAAAACTATATAAATGAATAGAAATCCGACTTGCTTTAGTGAAGAACCAATATGAATGGTTTTAAAACCCCATAAAAAAATGAATAAACAACCCGTAAGAAACAAACCTAACAACGATAAAATGGAGATTTTAATGTTTTTAACGTACATCAACCCCAACACATTACCGCAAAAGAAAATTGGAAATCTAAATAATGGGTGTTGATATAAATAGCCTTCTTTGAGGCCTGTTTTTAATAGAGAATTCGAGAGATTTACCGCAAAATAACTAAAGGAAACGCTGGCAAATAGTATTATTATAGCCAATATAATAGCCAATTGTATCCGTAAATTTTTTAATTTAAAAATATACAAAGGAAACAATACATAGAAAAATATTTCACAACTGATTGACCATGCAGGGTAATTAATTGAACCCGGGTAAAACCATGTTTGAATCATCAATGCTTCAAACGGTAATTTTTGCTGTAAATGTGTATGCTCGTTGTGAACTAAAAAGTGGTATCCTAAAGTCAGAATTAACGCCAAAAAATACAGTGGATAAATACGGGCAATTCTTTTAACATAAAATGGAATAATGGAAAGATTATTCTGAGCAATTTGCTTTTCGTATGCTACTACTAAGATAAAGCCCGACAGTAAAAAAAAGAAACTCACTGCCTCATCACCGTTGTTAACAAAGGTGTTTCTGATGGGTGAATAATGATAGAATACAACACTAATTGCCGCAATAAAACGGAGCAAATAAATGAAGTCCGTATTTTTTTTCATGTTTTAGGGATTCCCCGCCGAGTTTTGGGGTTAAAGCTTGTAATCCAGTGATTCTATTTTTTCATTTGACAACTTTTGAGCAATGGATTACGCAACCTCAGAAATAATTTTTTACTAAGCCGTTGTCTGTTGTCCAAGTTTTATATTCGCTAAATTCTGAGCCAGTTTGTGCGAAGGTTTTTCAATAATTATAAAAACGCCGTAAGAAACGAGCACCGATAAAAGAATATAAATAAAGTATGTATAAATATTTAATCCCATAAAATAGGATAAAAACAACACACAGATACCATGACACAAGTAGAGAGAGTAAGAAAACTGCCCACCAAACTCCAAAATTTCTATGGATTTATGCGTTTTGTAAAACACTATTTCACGTTCTATCCATTTCACCATCAATAAAGCAAACACATTCAATATGATAATATCGCTTAAAAAAAAGTGAAATTTGAGAACATGTAGTGTTACACCCACAGTAAATATACTTATTCGATATATATTTAATTCTTTGAAAGTAATATCCTTAATTTTCACACTTATTACATCAATATTTTCAGCAACCAGAACGCCCAACAACCAAATAGGTAAGCCAATAATCCACGTCATAAAATCACCAAGTTGCCAGTAAGTTCCGAAGTAGTCCACGTCTTTTTGATAGATTAAAGACAAAATATCATTTTGGCAAAAAAGGATAACAAGAATTATTTGTATTAAATAAGCTATTTGGCACTTTACCAACCAGGTTAATTTAATTTTCCTTAAAATGGGGTATATCGTGTAATAAATCAATTCGCAATACAAACTCCAAATGGGGATTAAGACAAATTGATCATAATACATTGCAACTGAGGAAATTATAACCAACGGAATCCCAATGCGTACCCATCGCCTAATGAGGAATTTTCTTATATCCAGCTCCGTATCTTTAACTGGATAATGCACCACGAAACCCGAAATAATGAAGAAAGCAATTACAGCCCCGATACCATTGAATGAATTTGCCAATATCGCAGCTGTGTATTTTCCAACGGTAGTTCCTGAATTTTTTAAAACTTTGACAAAGGGATTATCCAAATGAGACAGGAGCACTATTAAGGCTAAAACGAACCTTAAACTGTCCATTCCATTAATCCAAATTTTATTTTTTTTCATTCGGTTTGGTATGAGTATGGGCTAACGTAAGTAGTTGGGCTAAAATAAACGCTGCTATCTTTTTAAGTCGGCTCTAAAAATTATACAAAATACTTCGCGTTGCTTCGTATTTTGTATAATTTTCAGCCCGACGATAGCAGCGTTTATTTTTTCACGCCTACATATAAGGGTATTTCACCCTTTAAAAAGGTCATTTTACTGAGGGGGTGTCGTAAAAATCAGACTGCTACCTTTTGTAAAATACTATCCAATGTCATTTTGTACTGAGCGTAAGAAAAAGCCTGTTTCCGAATGTGCGTTTTACTCGTTTTTTCCTGTAAATTATTACCGTTGAATAAAGTCTTTATTTTTTGCGCCAAATCATCTGCGCTACCGCTGCTAAAAATATAACCTGCATCACCAACAGCTTCAATCATCGGTGGTTGGTCGGATGCTATAATCGGTAAACCCAACGAAATAGCTTCCGCGATGACCAATGGATTGCCTTCTTTGTGGGTAGAAGACGGCACAATGAGCACTTTTGACTGTAAATAAGCTTCAATAATTTGCTCATTATTCAGCCTACCCAAGTATGAAATATCGACTTGTCGCTCTTTGGCATAATCCAATAATGCCTCTTTATCCTCTCCTTCGCCCGCAAAAGCTATTTTCAAATTTAAAAGCGATTTCAATTGTGAAATGGCATCAATGAGTATAAAAATGCCTTTACCCTCTATCATGCGTCCCGCAAAAAGGATATCGAAAATTTTATTTTCCGATACGCCAGTCTTTTGTTTTGCAATGCGTTCCAATTCGCCATCAATGGGGTTTAAAAGAATTTCAACTCGGTGATTGGGCGAAAGTCTTTGCAGAAGCTCCTTTGTATATTCACTCAATGTGATATTTACGACGGCTTTATTGGCGAGATACTTCCGCAAGCGGGTAGACATTTTAGATGATAAGCTTTGATTTTCACTGATATACGTGTTATAAGTGATGTAAATCGGTAAATATTTTTTCCGCAATACCAAAGCCGCCAAACATATTTTTAAAGCAATACCACCATTTATAAAAATTAAATCTGTGTTTTTAATAACCGATATGAACTCAATTTTACTTTTACTCCTCACCACTTTGAATGGGTACATTTCGTTATCGGAACGTAGAGTTCCCGTCAGAACCGTTACGTCATGCCCTAAAGTACTGAGTGTTGAAGCCAACGTAAAAGTATTGCGCTCCAAACCACCCATATCAGGGAAAAAATTTTCAGAAAATACCAGTATGCGCATCTTAATCTTTTTGAAATAAAACCCCTACTGTTGATGAAAGACCTTTACTTTTAAAACGCAATGACCACTCAGTAATCGGCATCGTATCCGCATAATTGTAGTAGAAATCAACGAATTTAAGGTTGTTTTCGTTCAGAATTCTGCGAAAATCAATTTCCGTCACCACCGAAATATGTGCAGGATAAGAGAAATCTTTAAAAAATCGGTGCTCATTTTTAATGAAAAAATTGAGCCGACTGAATAGATTCAGATTATTGGGTGTGCTCACAAATCCATAGCCGCCAGGCTTTATAATGCGTTTCATTTCGCGCATAAAATGGCGTGGATTTTCGATGTGCTCAATCACTTCAAGCGAAAAAGCAAAGTCCACACTGTTATCAGGCAAGTTCCAAAAATCATTCAAATCTGCCTTCACAAACTGTGCATTTACAGGTTTATTGGGTTCATCGTAATCATCCAGCATGAGTATTTGATGAGCGTATGGCACCAACCTCTCGGTCAATTCTCCCCGCCCTGCACCTACGTCAGCTACGGTTTTATACTTTTTTTCACCCAATGAAAGCAATGCCCGCATTGCCATATCTTTAATTGTCGATGACGATTGTCCTTCAGTTTGTTTGCCTATAACCATTTTAAAATAATAAGTGATGAATAATAAGTGATGGGCGATGGGAAAAACTAAACGGAGAGTGTACCAATATTTTCATCTTGGTTGCTCATCATTTTTAGCTTTTTATTTAAAACCCCTTCGCACATATCTACAACCTCTCGGCTTACATTCTGCCACGTATAACCCACAACCCGTTGTTTGGAACGCTCTGCATATTGCGTTATTAAATCTCTATTTTGAATAACCGATTTTATTTGCCGAGCTAAATCTTGAACATCGCCCGTTTTAAATAATAGTCCATTTTTTTGATGCTCAATAAAATCGCGCTGCCCACAATTATCAGAACAAATACAGCACAGACCAGATGCCATCGCTTGCGTTAAAGCCAATGATTGCCCTTCGAAATAAGATGGAAGAATGAAAATATCCGACCTTTCGTACAAAGCCGTTTCTTCGGCTTGTGAAAATGTAGGAATTATCTCAAGATTCGGGTGTAAGTGTTTAGGAAACTCTTGTAAAATGGCTTCTGTATGATTGCCTATCCCTGCCAAAATCAATGTCCAATCCGTAGGGAATGTTTTATGAACCTCCTCAAATGCTTGAATCATCATCGTTTTGCCTTTTCTCTCTAACCAACTGGCGTTGAAGAGAAAAGTTAGTGGCGAATGCTCATTATACTGACCTGTCCCGATTTCTCGGCGAGGGGGGGTGTTTTTCTTTGGAATATTCGCTTCGTAGAAACCGTTTTTAAAAATAGCAATTCCTTTAGGTTTTCTTCCAAGTACATTTATGAGATATTCTTTGTCCTCTTCATTA
>JANMYC010000555.1:0-3859 GCA_031381715.1 Saprospiraceae bacterium | reverse complement strand
TCCACAGAAAATCCTATCGAAATCTAAACCCGATAAAGGTCCATCATTGTTATTTTCCTTGTTTTTCGTCCATTCGGCTTCGTATTTTTTCAGATACGCGACATCGTTATCAATATATGCTTTGCTGATGAAGCCGCTTTTCGTCAATTCAGCGTGATAAGCAGCCAATTTGGTATTGTCCAATTTTGACGTTTTGCCTTTGGAATCTACATATTCGATGCGTCTTTTATCATCATTTGTAAACGCTTCGTACCATTTATAAAAGCTGTGAATGATATCCGTGATAGCGACCAAATCGGCAGCATCTTGTGCGCCTTTATCGGCGGCTTGAGCAGTTGTTGTCGGTGCTTGTGCGGCGTTTTTAGGTGCGTCTTTACAAGCTAAAAAAGACATGAGAATAAGGCAGAAGAATGTTGATTTTTTCATTTTTATGATTTTTAAAAGATTTGTAATGGTTTTTTGCTTGAATTACTTTGGCAATTTGGCATTTATACTGAGGGGGGTATCTTCGGAGAAATTTGACATTTCCCCGAAGATTACTCCCATTTGTAAGGCTTTCAATTGAGCTAATAAGTTTACTCTTTGAGCTAATATATTGAATAATTCACTGCTCAATCGAAAAACGCTACTGAAATCATTTAAGTTAATCAATGAAATAAGTCTATTAACCAAACTTATGGAACGGTGAAACAATAACTTATTATTTCACCATTCCGATGTTGGGAATTATGGGAGAGGAGTGATAGTGACTTTGGCAGTTGTTCCCATTTGCGCACTTGCAGAGAACCTTTTTGCAGTACCTTTTCCTGTTGTACTGTTATAAGAGCCTGTCCACATATCCAAATTCACGTTTCTGTTTACCACTTCGTTCTTCCCCCAAGCGAGTACGAAATCTGTGTCGGCAGCCCCCGTGCCATTTTGCATCCAAGTGCCCGCTTTTGACTTGTCAGAAAATTGTAATTCGCCAGTTGACAGAGCATAAAGTACTTGTGTAGAGCCATTCGAGCTGGCAAGTTCGATTTTAGTACCCTTCACGTTGTAAAGGTTAACTTTTGCTTGAGCAAAGGCTGCAGATGAAGCAATAATTGCAAAAAATGCAATGAATAATGACTTTTTCATAAGAAAATTGATTTAAAAATGTTAAAAAAAGATATTTAAGTTGTTATTAAAAAAAATATTATTAAAATGCGTGTTTTACATTATTTTGAGCAGTGTTCTATTTTTCCTTATTCCACAATAATTTATCGTCCGAATAATTGACGACTCTCCAATCTCCAAATGGGCCATAATTCTTAGTATCTGTTTTATTACCATCAAAGTCAACTTTCCATAAGCTAATACGCCCATCATCGTGTGACCATAGTATGGTGTTGTTTGCATAGTTTACGACACGCCATCCCGCAGCTGGAGGCGCATGTTCTTTAAAACTGATTCTATTGCCTTCATAGTTGATTTGCCAAAGGCTGATACGATTGTCGTCGTGTTCCAACAAAATGGTGGTGCCAGTGCAGTTTATAGGATGCCAACCCTTAAGCGGAGTGTGTACTTTTTCCCCGATTTTATTGCCATCTTCGTCCATTGTCCATATACTAATCCGTCCGTCTGTGTGTGACCATAAAATTTTGTCGTAAGAAAAGTTTATCACGTCCCAACCCTTAAAAGGACCATGGATTTTCTCCCGGACTTTTTCACCCTTATCGTTAATGGACCATAAATTGATGCGTCCATCGGTGTGTGCCCATAAGACTCTGTTGTTAGCATAGTTGATGACGTGCCAATCCTTAAATGGCCCGTGGTGTTTTGAGGTTATTTTGTTGCCTTTCTCGTCAACCGTAAAAACTGAAATCTTATCGGTTGAATGCACCCAAAGAATTTTGTTATCATTAAAGTTGATGGGTGTCCAATCTGGAGTCGGGCCATGTTCTTTGAATGCAGTTTTGTCGTAGTTCACATCTAAAGACCACAATGAAATTTTTTGTGCCTGTGCATTTACCATACACAACACTGCTAATAAGAGCGTGGAGAATAGAAGTTTTTTCATTAAAAATTGATTTTTAATTGTTTGAATAAATAATTTTTTTCAAAATATATAATTTGTATCCTTCTTCTTTCCGAAGGCTTGCTATACTGAGGGGTTAGTACCGACAACTCGGAAGGCATAACCCTCACTTTTGTTTAGTCATTGTCAGCGGTTTTAAGTTTTTCCTATCTGTTGTATTGGCATAAAACCCCGTACCTGTGTTGCCCGTTATTTTGCCATAAAAGCTTTCTGTTTTTTGTACCCCATTCACCATGCGTTCTACCGTAATTGACCAATTGCCTTTGCCATCTTCTGCCCAAGTGAAGTCAGCTAATGTGGCGTTAGGATATAAAACATTGCCTTTATTTCCCGTTGCGCCGAATATGAAATTGTAAGGTTTAGCGGATGTGCTTGGTATAGTCACATTCCAAGTTGAGCCCGATAAAGATTGCGCTTCAAGGGCTTGCGAAGCCACGAGGAATAAGAAGACTATCCTTAGTTTTAAAGATTTCATGTCAGTTCTGTTTTTTTACGGCGAAAATTTTTGTGTATTTCAAATGAGACAAAATACTCACCCTGCCTTTGCCCGACACTTCGGGTGGCAATATTTCATTAGCGTTGAAAATTCTACGCTTTTATGTTTTTAGTAAGGAAATAGGCGGAGTTGGCTATTAAAAAGGCATTCTTGCATGTTTGTAATTTTGATTTATGTAAAATGGGCTGTAATTTTAAAAAGATATAAATTTCTCTTTTCATCAAACATGACACAAACATATAGAAGTAAAAAACATAATCAAAATCAAAGGGACAAGCGGTGGTAAAGCTGGGACGAGTGGTAGATTTTATGTTATGAATGTCCTTTCTAAGAATAAATTTTCAACTGTTTCAAAACGCTTTCTTTGAATCCACGGCTGATAGGAATTTCTGTTTTGCCGATGACGACAAAATCGCCGCCTATTTTTTCTAAAAAATTAACGTTGACAATGTACGAGCGGTGGGTTTGCATGAAATGGTCTTGAGGTAAAACCTTTTGAAAATCGGTGAGCGTTGAGCGGATAATCTGGCGACTATCGGCAAAATACAATTCAAGGTAATTTTTAAAGGCTTGAATGTATTGGATGTCTTTGATGAATATTTTTTTAAAAACTAAATTGTCTTTTATGAAAATGGAGTCATTTATCTTTATTTCTGATTCTGTTTTAGTATCAGATTCGGACGGGCGGAAACCTGTCTTTTTTTCGTTGTAGTTGTTTAAAGCGACTTCTATGGTGGTAAAAATATCCGCTTGTTTAAAAGGTTTTACCAAATAACCGTAAGGATTGGTACGCGCAGCAGCTTTGACAGTGGGCGAATCGCTGAGTGCGGTCAAAAAAATAAAAGGAATTTTATATTTTTGATTAATTTGCTCGGCTACCCAAATACCGTCTTTTTCTCCTCTGATATTGATGTCGAGCATCGCAAAATCGGTATCGCCTTTTTCTAAAATGGCGATGGCTTCATCGGCGGACATGGCGTCGCCAGATACTTCATAACCACTTTCTTCTAAGTAGTCGCGTAGTAAATCCATTGTGACAAATTCATCTTCAACAATGAGGATACGAACATTTTTTTCCATGGTGGTTACAAATTATGCGAGGAGGGTTTAGGATACCCCCCTCAGTATTTCGACTATTTTCTTGGTTTTTGGAATAGATAATTGTTTATAAAAAAGGCTAAATTAATGTTTTAATGGGTTTTCTTCAATATTTCAGGGCGAATTGAAGGCATATTAAGTTAAATCTATTTCTTGCAATAAATAGTAAAAGCGGTTCCTTCAATCCCCGAAACAAAATCCATTTT
>JANMYC010000209.1:0-4021 GCA_031381715.1 Saprospiraceae bacterium | reverse complement strand
AAATAGTTAGATAGTTACCTTGAATCATTAAAAAGATACCTTAATTTTGTATTTTTTAAATTAAACGACAAATCCTCGCTAATTCGATAAGGGCAGTAGTATCACGTGCGCCCAATCTATTCAACATATTTTGTCTATGATTATTGACGGTATTCCGGCTAATCGAGAGTGCATCGGCTATTTCATCGGTTTCTAACCCTCGTTCTATGAGCAGTAGTACCTCTTTTTCACGAACGGATATTATATCCATGAGTTTGCCAACCTTTTCATCTTTACTGTGGTGAACACTAACGAGGTCGTTACTCTTGCCGTGTGTTAATCTAACCCAGTAAAAATCATCTTTTTGCAAATGGCTTACATCTCTAATTGTAGAAATTACCCTGGGTGGTATATTGTTGTGTTCACAATCCATAAAATATTGTTGCATTAATATTTTAATATAACCTTTTTCTGGATGTTCGAGCGATAGGCCACAAACAGTACCGAATACATTTTGCTTTTCATTGGGTTCGATATTTCTCAAGACACTTTCCATCTTTTTCGAGACTAACAATGGAAAACTACTATGAGAAGGAAGCAATTTACTGAACATTAAACGCCCCCCTTCTTTTAAATATTCATCTCTTGAAAGCCCAATTATATCTCTCACATTTTCAGTGATAAAAATAGGTTTTAATTCCCTAAAATCATAAATAGCGAAGGTGGATTGAGAGCTGTTGGCAATATCCAATAAGGGGAATTTTTTTAGAACCGAAGTATCAAAAGTTTCTAATGATTGGGATTCATCTAATATTGAATGCCACAAGTTTTTCGTTTCATTGAATACTCGTTCAGTAGTTGAGTTTAATTTGTTGACCATTTGAATAATTTAGTTTAGTGTATGTTTATAAATTTCTTCTTAAAAAAGCGCAAAAGTATTGCTATTTTAAACATTGCCGTACATTTAAAATCTTAAAAAAGAGTAAATATTTGATAATCAATACTTTATCCAACATTTAAATAGCGTTTTAATCATTATTGTTTATACAAGTATTGATACAAATACTTTAAATGATTTGAGTAAGCTTTGCTAATTGAACCAATGCAGTACTATCTTTGGCGCCCAATTTATTGAGCATATTTTGGCGATGGTTATTGATGGTGATTTTGCTTAGAAACAGTTCTTTAGCAATGTGTTCAGCTTCTTTACCTTGCGCTATGAACCCCAAAATTTCTTTTTCTCTTTCCGATAGAATATTGGTTTTTACAAACTCGGTTTCATCTCCTTTATATGTCAAATAATGCGTTTTTTGAGCGGTAGTAATATCTGCTTTAAACCAGCAAGCATCTTTTTTAATCAAATGTGAAATATCTCTAATAATGGATAACTCCCTTACTGGTATTTGCATTTTATCCGATTCGAAAATAACTTGCTGACATAATAACTTAATAGTCCCCTTTTGAGGGTGGTTGTAGGTGATACCACAATAAGATATATTTATATTTTCTATTATTTCTTCCCCTTTCATGTCATAGATGAAATTTTTCAGTCTATCAACGCACTCTACCAACATTTTACTTTGGTCATGATTCATACCTTCAATCAAAGCTGCAGTTCCTTTTTTTAAGAAAATTTCTTTTGAGAAACCAAATAAATCCATCGTATTGTCAGTGGAGTATTCAGTAACTTGTGTACTATGATTGAAAATTGAAAAGTGTAAACGATTATTTAGAGCATGTTGGAATATAGGAAATGCGCCCATGAGATTTTCATCAATTAGGTTTATTTCTTTACCCTCTAACTGATTTTCCTTCCAATATGTCTTAAATCCACTAAATATATTATCTATAAACATGTACCCGTTAAAGTTTAATTTGTGTATTATGATGTTTAACACTATTGTCAGGAAGACTTACATTTACGAGCTTTGTACTATGAAAGTTAAATTATTGCTTAACTTTCTGGTTTACATTTGTTCACACATTATAAAGATTAAGCAATGAGACACAAAAACGAAGATTTTAAAAAAATCAAGAAGCGTAACAGAACTATTAAAAGTAAGCTCTCTTACCGAATAAACGATGGCGGCTACATATGGGTCACTACTGAAAATCGTGGCTAATATACCGCTAAAAACTTATCACATCTTAAAATAAAACAAACCTATATGACGGCACACTTATTTGATTCAAATAAGTGTACAGCCTTTTTTAGAACTTTCCAACAATAGAAAGTCTAAGCTGAGAAACCAAGCCGTTAAATTAGTTTAATCCAGCAAAATAAAACTAATTTGAACTTAAAAAGTTAAATTTTTCATAAAGAATGATGTCTGACATTATTTAGGTTTATACCAAATAGGTTAATATTTGTATTTTAAATTTAATAAATATTACGCTTCTCTCTCAAACAAATAAACAACAAACTTTTAGTACCAGACAGGACAGCCGCAAGCTGTCTTGTCTCATTTTAGGGAATATCGAAAGCTTCTCTTCTATTACAAAATGGGTTTTCAATAAAAAACTATAAAAAGTATCTTCAAAATTTGTAGAAATCGCATTAAATGCTTTTTTTGTTTTCAAATTTTGGAAGCGACTCTTTTAGTAATGTATAAAACCACACTCCTGTATGACTCTACCCAACTCAGCCTATGTGAAATCAATAAATCAAGACCCCCTCAGTATTTTATGTATCGCCAGCTTTTTTAAGGGAGAAGATTTTATGCGCGGCGCAAAAGCTGCTGGATGTACCGTTTATCTCGTTACATCTAATCAACTTCGCGATGCAGAATGGCCTCGTGAAAGCCTCGACGATATATTTTTTGTCAATGACATCAATAATGAAAAAGGCAATTGGAATATGACGGAGGTCATCAGCGGGCTTGCCTGGTTGATGCGCTCAAAAAAAATTGATAGAATCGTCTCGCTCGATGATTTTGACGTGGAAAAAGGCGCTGAAATGAGGGAGCATTTCAGAATACCGGGAATGGGGCAAACTACCTGTCGTTATTTCCGAGATAAACTGGCTATGCGGGTAAAGGCAGATTCAGAAGGCATCAAAGTCCCCCAATTTTCAGACCTTTTTAATGATAATGAAGTCAATTACTATTTGGATACTGTTCAAGCTCCGTGGCTCATTAAGCCTCGCGGAGAAGCCTCGGCAACGGGCATTAAAAAGGCGCATTCTAAAGACGAAGCATGGCAAATTTTGAATGGATTGGGTGAAAATAGGCATAAATTCCTAATTGAGCAATTCCGCCCTGGCGATGTTTATCACGTGGATGCTTTGAGTTTGGAGGGCAAGTTGATATTTTGTAGAGTCAGTCGCTACCTCAGCACTCCCATGGAAGTGGCGCATGGCGGCGGCGTTTTTAGGTCAATTACCGTAGAATTTGGCTCTGATGATGATAAAAAACTTCAAAAACTCAATGCCGATGTCATGAAAGCCTTTGGCATGAATTATTCAGCTTCGCATACTGAGTTCATTAAAGATAGAGAAACGGGTGAATTTGTGTTTTTAGAAACCAGTTCGCGCGTTGGTGGCGCTAATTTGGCTGAAATGGTTGAGTATTCATCAGATATTAACCTTTGGCGAGAATGGGCGACCATAGAAGCTGCCGTAGCAAAAGGTGAAAAATACAAATTACCTAAGGTGAAAAATGAGTATGCAGGTATTGTTGTCTCTTTATCACGGCATCAATGCCCAGATACAAGCAGTTTTAACGATGCTGAAATAGTGTGGCGCATGAAAAAAGATTATCATATCGGCTTAATTGTGCGCTCAAAATCCCAAAAACGGGTTTTAGAGCTTTTGGATAATTATACACACCGCATTTTTAATGATTTTCATGCCTCAGCACCTGTGCCAGATAAGCCATCTAATTAATCTTATAGGGCGGAATTTCAGTTCCGCCATAAAAGAAGAAGAGATTTCAAATTGCCATATTGAAATCTCTTTTTTTTATTGAAAAATGGTAATCGCTTAGCTGCATAGTCGCTGTCGCTCCGTTTAGCCACTGATTTCACTGATATTGACTGATTTTAC
>JANMYC010000191.1:0-5703 GCA_031381715.1 Saprospiraceae bacterium | reverse complement strand
TTTCTCAACGTAGCTAAGGCTATGTCTCCAAAAAATTAAAATCTGAGACAGAAAATACTTCATTTTTCACTCTAAAATAGAATTCAAAACATACTCTAAAACAAAAGCCC
Organism: Saprospiraceae bacterium; assembly: GCA_031381715.1. Lineage (GTDB taxonomy): Bacteria > Bacteroidota > Bacteroidia > Chitinophagales > Saprospiraceae > JAAFJT01. The sequence goes on along the minus strand of JANMYC010000191.1, from coordinate 5,593 downwards.
CTGATTTGAAATCAGAGGCTTTTGTTTTAATGGCATTTTAATGAAAACCAATTAGATTTTCACAAATTTTAATGGTTTGTTACCATTATTATTATCCAAAGGCACTATCCAATACACACCAGATGCCAATTGCGAAACATTTAAAAGCAGTTGATTATCGCCTATTTTTATATGCTGCTTATTGACTTTTACGTGCAATCCATGCGCGCTATAAATGGCAAAATCAATATCTTTTTCAAGAATACTTTCCAGCTTTACGTAGAGTGACCCCTCAGTAATTGTAGGTAAAACGCTCTGCAAAACTATTGGCATTTTTTCACTTGCTTTTTGGTCGTTTACGAAACCGTTGGCAGTGGTACTGGCTGGTTTTACAGTGATGGTGACTGAATTATTGGCTCTTGCAGTATCCGTTGGGGTTGATGATAAAAGGCTTGCGTTAGCAATCAAGATTGTATCAATATCTTGGATATACAATGGTAAATCCAAAGTAGCAATTGCCCCTGCATCTAATTTAGGAATCGACCACTCAAAACACAAAGTAGCATTCGGACAGAATTCCGTCCAACTTCCTACTGAGGGGGTTGCATTACCACCGTTCGCAGCACCTTTAGGGTGTTTAAATTGTATTTTAATATCAGTAAACCCTGTTGTGCCTTTGTTTTTAGCGGTTAATTTAAAATTGACATTCGATAATTTTTTATACGTGGTAGGGTTAGCTACAAGTGTTAGTTCAATATCACCTGTATTCACTACCGTATTTGATTTTACAGTGACAGTAAATGTACAAGTTGCTTGATTTTTCTTAGCATCTTTTGCTGTAATGGTTACGGTTGTTGTACCCACCGAGAAAAGTGAACCCGGAATAAAATTACTAATTAAAGAATCCACTTTACAATTGTCCGTCACTGTAGGTAACACCCATGTAACCGCTATTGTAGGGTCACTTGAATTGACAGTAATATTTTGAGGGCAATTTGTGAACTTAGGTGCTTCAGCATCATTGGTACACTCATCTTTTAAAATAATTACATTGAATGTACAAGTAGATTTATTGCCTTTGGCATCTGTTGCCGTATAGACTACAGCTGTTGTGCCAATGGGGAATAGTGAGCCCGGTCCAAAATTACTTGTTATCGTTGGTATGCTGCAGCTATCAGTTGCTGTAGGAGCCGTCCAAGTAGCAGCTACAGAAGTTTGAAGTGTTGTAATCGTGATATTCTGAGGACATGCACTGAAAACAGGTGCTGTTTTATCCCCTGCACATTCATCTATTTTAACAATTACATTGAAAGTACAAGTGGCTTTGTTGCCTTTGGCGTCAGTAGCCGTGTAGGTTACAGCCGTTGTACCTAAAGGAAATGTTGTACCCAGAGCAAAATTACTGGTCAATGTAGGCGCACCACAACTATCCGTTGCCGTTGGTGCAACCCACGTGGCTATTGCCGTAGTGCCTTCGGTTTTAACGTTCACATTGGCTGGGCAATTGGCGAATACAGGTGGTTTTGAGTCAATATCACAAGGGTCAGCCAATTTAATATCCACGGTATAATCTTCGACTTCACCTCTATTAAAAACTTCACAAGAAGTTGCAAAACTGCCTTGTTTTGCACTTACACGCATTTGAGTTTTACCAATTATAGTTATAGTGGGAATTGTGAAACTGCCAGTTGTTGCTTGATTACCGTTTTTCTTTTCAAATACAAGCTCACCTTCATCATTAAAATCTTTATCGTTATTAAAATCAATCCAAACGCGCCAGTATAAGTCAGCCGGATTTGCTGAATAGCTTAAACCGGGTGTCAATATCATTGCATAAGTCTTAGCTTGGCGAATCGTTGCTGTTTTATCTCTATAATCGCTATAACCCGCCACAAAAGGCACGCCTGCAATATCACGAGATTTATCACTTGGATTATTCAAATCCGCCAAAGTGACGTTTGCAATCCACTCTTCCCACGGAATAGTACCTCTTGAAACGCAATATGGATTGGTCACCACGGGTACAACAAGGGCAACGTTTACTTTAAAGCTACAAGTGCTTTTGTTATTTTTAGCATCAGTAGCCGTATAAGTTACTGTGGTATTCGTGCCCGTAGTGAACTTAAAACCTGAGCTATAATTGCTCACTACTGAGGGGGTGCTACAATTATCAGTTGCAGTAGGCGCTACCCAAGTCACTTCGTAAAGTGGCTCGGTGGTGGCTCTGTACAAATCTTTTGGACAGTTCGCAAACTCAGGTGCTTGCGTATCGTTGGTGCAATCACTCACACTTCCGCCTAAGCACGTTACAGCCTCTGGACTTACCAATTTGAAAGCCATTTCAAAACTGCTCGGTGTGGTTTGTTGTTTAAATTGGCCTTTTAAAGTCGTGAAACCACCCAAATCTTCATCATTTTGCGTATTCGCACCTACTCCAATTTGTAAACCAAGCGGAGCAGTTGAAAACCCTGAAATAGCGCAGGTATCTTGATTGTAAACAATTGAGCCCGTTACGCTGCCATAATAAATCCAAGCAGAACTATTTACTACTTTATTTTGTAGGCAATTTGTTAAAAAAGGAAAACCATTCGCTGCCGTTACACTTTTACCCGAAAAAGTCAGATTGAACTGGATGGGTTGCCATGTTTCGTCCCGCCCGACGCCTTTGATAGTGGCTGTATTATCACCGTTTTCTCTAAATTCAACTTGATCCGCAAAGAAGCGGGTATTACCTGACCTCAATATAAAAGGCTGCCAAGTCGTTGGATTACAGATGGAATTGGTATTGGCGACTGTATATTTTTTACAGTCCGTGCTCTGTGCATACAGAGAGAAAGATGCTAAAAAAGCAACTAAAAAAAGTAGCTGTCTGTTCATGAGTATTCTTTAAATCGTTAAAAATCAATCGTTTATTGAGATGATAAAATGGTATTTCAATATGCAAATGTAATACTTTTAAATAAGAGTTTCAATAACCTGATTGAGGGATAGCATATCGTTTAATCCCTTTTAATGTATTATTAACTTTTTTACTTTTGAAAACCTTCCAAGAGTACCCCTCAGTGCTTTTATGCTTAAAATTATTTTTTAACAAAAACTTAACGATAGTGTAAATTTTGCTTGAATTGGTCGTATAAAACGTCATATTGGTCGGAAGCCCTGAATTAATTTTCAGACTTTGAGGTTTATTGGATATTCGATTAATTTTTAAAATTTTAAATTCATTACCATTTTTAAACACTTTTAATCATAATCATAAAACAAGAGAATGCAAAATTTTCCCAACCATCCACCCCCCCGAGTACTCGGGGCAGGCTCTCAGTATTAGACACTTTAAAGTCTCAAAGAAGAACACAATTTTCTTAAAAGAATCAATTTTTTAATTCACTTCCTAAATATTAACCTAATAATGGAACAGTACCTTCATTTTTGGTGGATACCAGTATTGATAATAATGGTAATCGGCTATCGCTTTGTTTTTCAATTACTCGGTATCGTTATGGTGCCTGAGGATAAAATCGGTTTAGTCACTAAAAAATTCGTCCTTTTTGGCGATAAACGCGAACTTCCTGCGGGGCGCATCATCGCTACTGAGGGGGAGGCCGGCTATCAAGCCCAAACGCTCCCGCCGGGCATTCACTTCTGGAAATGGCTTTGGCAATACGAAATAACATTACAGCCGCTGAACGTAATCCCTTCGGGTCAAATTGGTTTATTGGTGGCAAAAGATGGCGCTGAACTCGCGAAAGGGCGCGTTTTAGCCCACTCTGTGCCGTCCGACTCTTTTCAAGACGCTGAAATGTTTTTAAAAAATGGTGGCCAAAAAGGTCGTCAAGCGGCTATTATCACTGCGGGAACGTACCGAATCAATACTTTTTTATTTGAAATAGTCTTGGCTGAAATGACTCAAATAGGGGAGAATAAAGTGGGTATCATCACTTCTCTCGATGGTGAGCCGCTCGACCAAGGGCAAATTGCGGGGCATGATGTACCGGGGCATAATAATTATCAAGATGCCGATGTTTTTTTAAAAAATGGCGGACGCCGTGGTTTGCAGCAACAAATCGTTTTGGCGGGTATGTACATTTTCAATCCGTGGTTTGTCCAAATTGAGCAAGTGGATATGGTACAAATTCCCATTGGTTTTGTGGGTGTTGTCAACTCTTACGTAGGTCCCGATGGAAAAGACGTGAGTGGAGACGATTTCAAACACGGTAACATCGTGGCAAGGGGCAATAAAGGCGTTTGGAATGAGCCACTCGGCCCCGGGAAATACCCTTTAAACCCATACACCATGAAAGTGGAAGTAGTGCCGACTACCAATTTAGTGCTGAACTGGGCAACGGCACGCAATGAAAGCCACAACCTCGACCGCCACCTTTCAACTATTACAGTGCGTTCAAGAGACGGCTTCCCTTTCAATTTGGATGTATCGCAAATTATCCATATTCCGAGTTTTGAAGCACCTAAAGTGATTGCTCGATTCGGTACCATGATGAACCTTGTGAGCCAAGTTTTAGAGCCAACTATTGGTAACTACTTCCGTAACTCTGCTCAAACGGCTGATGTGATTTCGTTTTTGACACAACGTAAAGAGCGTCAAGATTCAGCGCGTCAGCATATTAGTTCAGTTTTAGAACAGTATAATGTGAATGGCGTGGATACTTTGATTGGCGACATCGTTCCGCCTGAATCTTTGATGAAAACTTTGACCGACCGTAAATTGGCTGAAGAGCAAAAAGTCACTTACGAAACGCAACGCATGGCACAAGAGACGCGCCAAACCCTTGAAAAAGAAACGGCGGTAGCGGATATGCAAAAACAAATCGTGGAAGCGCAACAAGGTGTCCAGATTGCCGAGCGTATTGCTGATGCGGCGGTTAAAAAAGCCAATGGTGAAGCGGCGGGGGTAAAAGTACAAGCCGAAGCCGAATCACAACGCGTGAAACTCATTGCACAAGCTGAAGCTGAAAAACTTCGTGTGATGGGTGATGCCGAAGCTGGAAGAACCAAAGCCGTAGGTGATGCTGAAGCGTCAAAAATCCTTGCTATTGGTAAATCCAACGCCGAAGCATACGAACTGCAAGTAAAAGCCATTGGTGGAAATGGTTTCGTTCAGATGAAAGTCGCTGAAATTATCGGTGAAAAAGGCGTCAAAATTATCCCTGATGTGTTAATCACAGGCGGTAGTGATGGCGGTGGCGGCAGCGTTATTGATTTACTTGGCTTGAAATTATTGGAAAGTTGGGGTAAGGATAAGGGCAATAAATTACCAGAAGCGTAATTTTTAATGGAAAATTGATAATTAAAAATGGAGAATTGGTGGTGAAGTTTTTGGATTTTGCTGCCAATTCTTAATTTTACCCCTCAGTATAACATTCATAATTAAAGTCAAACCATAAAAACATGAAGAAAGTATTATTCATATTACTATTAATTTCTAAAACGCTTTTTATCGTAGCGCAAGGAAAAACTATTTACTTTCAGAATCCTTCGTTCGAAGATGTTCCATTTGAGACAAAAAATACATTGAAAAAGTCTTTCAAAATAGAGAAGAAGGTTAACGATTCTGTACTTTTTCAAATGGGCTGGTTTCCTTGCGGTTTTAAAAATA
>JANMYC010000106.1:0-4255 GCA_031381715.1 Saprospiraceae bacterium | reverse complement strand
ATTCTCACAAATCTATTTTGACCAAGACCACCAAGTGCTCCTGAATTGCGTTGCGTTTTACTATTAGAATATAATTCCTCTTGTTGGTTCAATAAATCCGTACCGAATTCAGAACGGAAATTCAAGCCTTTAAAAAGTTTTAATTGGCCATAGACGTTACCAATATTTCTATGCGTCGTGGTATTATAATAAGCATTTCCAATATTGATAATTGGATTGTAATAAACAGGGTAGTTGATATCACCCGGAGGTGAGCCGATTGGTAGGCTTGTAGTTGGGTCAATAGCGGGTGAAAAAGGCGATAAAGCCACTATTTGCATTGGGTTATCGAATTGACGGTCACCGGAAACACGCTCATTGAGGTTACGAGTTAAACCCATATTCATACCTATACTCAGAATATCAGAGATTTTATGGTCGAGATTAATACGTCCGTTCAAACGTGTCAAAGCATTTCCAATCAGAATACCTTTTTGGTCTAAAAGCTGACCTGATATGTAAAAAGTCGTTTTTTCAGTACCCCCACTGACATTTATATCATATTGTTTCATCGGTGCATCTTGATAAGCCAATGAACCCCAATCTGTATCTGTTTGTTGAGGTGTTCCGAAAGTACCGAGGCTTTGATTTTTATAGAAATCATTCATATAAGTTGTATATGAATCAGGGTCTTTAGGGTCTAAGCCATCTATGCGGTCAGCATTGGCTGCCGCTTTAGTGTAAAGCTCAATATACTCTTGAGTATTCAGAAAACGGACTTTTTTTGTAGGTGTGCTATTTCCGAATTGAGCTCCGAATGTTACATTTGTACGACCTGCTTTACCTTTTTTAGTAGTAATTAATACCACACCATTGGCAGCGCGAGCACCGTAAATAGCGCCTGCGGAAGCATCTTTTAATATTTCAATAGATTCAATATCCTGAGGATTAATATCCGCGAGCGGGCTTGTAATACCACCCGAAAGTGATAGACTATTGAAACCTGCTGCTTGATTACCTACTTGGGTGGCAGGGATGCCATCAATGACATAAAGAGGCTCGTTGGATGCAGATACTGAAGATTGACCTCGCACACGCACCTGAGGGGCTTGACCTAACTTACCAGAACCTGAATTGATTTGTACACCAGCGGCTTTGCCTTGTATAGCTTGGTCGAAACTCGTGACAGGTATCTCTTTGATATCACCTGTTTTAATTTTACTGATATTACCAGTCAGTTCTCTTTTAATTTGAGAGCCATAACCCGTAACGATTACCTCGCCCAATATTTTGGAATTAGCAAGCATCTGGATATTGACTTCGCCACTTCCACTGACATTGGATTCCACAGATTGATAACCCACGTAGCTGAATACGAGCGTTGATTTTTCAGGCACTAATAACACATATTTACCATCAATATCGGTTATTGAACCATTAGTTGTTCCTTTTACGACTATACTGACGCCAATGAGCGGCTCGCCCTTATCGTCTGTAACAGTACCTTTTATGGAATATTGAGCATTAGCCCATCCACAAATAAGGAAGGTGAGTGATAAAATGACATAAAGTTTTTTCATAATGATTTGTTTGAAATGAATAAATACTGGATTAAAATAAACGTTTTGATGTGGAGAAAAATGAATAAAACGCACAAGGGCATTTTGAATCCAATTGGAAACAAAATACCCTTGATGCAAGTTGTGGATATATGGTTAATATCATCTCTTTAGTTTTTTTGGGAAGTTTACGTGGTTATTTTAAAATAAAATTTTGCCTACCTCCATTTATCTTTTATAAAGTATTTTTTTAAAAGATAAAAAGCTTGAAAATATATTTATAAAACCGTAAAAATATTGAGTTTTAATAGTGAATTACTGAGGGGTCTTATTATTAAAACGTTTAATAAACGCAATCGCTGTTTTACTTTTTGTTAAAAGTTAGGTTCCTAAGCACGTTGTACTGAGGGGTGTAGCAATTTGATAACGATATAGGGTTTTGATATATTCTGAACCATGTAAAAACACCCTTCATGAATCAATCACTTAGGGTGTTCATTAAAATCAGATTAGTATTATTTTAATGCTGAATCATTGTTTTTCTTTTTGATGACTATTGTCTGATTCTCAAGATTTTCTCAAGATTTTCTCAAAATTTCCTCAACGTTCAAGTACACTTTTTACCTCTTTTTTCAAAGTGTTGAAAACCATGACCTTGCTGTATAAGATTTTTTTATTTTGAATGACATAGGCTCGAACGGCATAAGATGTTTCTTCTTGCAGATATTTTATTGTAACATTAAAAACTTTTTTAGCGGATTTTAGCTCGATTCTAAAGTCCTCAACAGTCGGCTCTGCACTTTTTTGAGACCAGCAGATACCCATTTCTGTTGTTTCATTAAAACGATTCTCTGCTTTTATTTGTGCAGAACCCGATGTAATATCATAGATATTGCAAAGAAGAATATCAGGGGGGATATTGCTTATCTCTGGTTGTGGTACATCATGATTGCTTTTCTGGCAAGCTATAAAGAAGAGTAGAGGGGTGCAAAGGGCAAAAACGCCCCATAGAATTTTTAATTTTTTCATGATATTTTTTTAAAATTAACAAATGAATACGAATAAAACCTTTGCCCCAATTGCTTGAGGCAAGGCAATTAAATTTTGATTATGCGATATTTTTAATGCTGAATCATTACTTTTTCAATTTTTCGTTCTCCTTCTGACTGATATTCAATGATATACAAGCCATTTTCAAAGTTTTGGGCATCTACTTCAATATTTTTACTGTACAGTCCACTTTGCGTATAAACCATTTGTCCTATATTATTCAGTACTCTAATAGACCAATCCGTATCCTTTTTAGGATTGATAGTGATATTAATTCTATCTCTTACAGGGTTGGGGCTTACATCAAAATCAGAGTATATAGTTCTGGCAATATCATTGGGCAAATCAGCCATGTTGTTTCGAGCTTTTGATATATAACCTACCTCATCATCTTCTTTTGCTGCACCGACCATATTATTGGGTGATGAATCCAAATCTTTTTCATTACAAGCTGTGACTTGTGCTGTCTGACTGACATCTCTGGAGTTATCTAAAACAAACAGATGAAAAGAAGCTGTTCCTATTGCGCCTGCATCTAATTTATCAATAGTCCAAACGCCATTCCATGAATCGTACCTGCCTTTATCCGAATAAGCTGATGTGAAAGCATAAGGTGCTGTACCGTTATTGGTGCGTTTGTAAGGCGGAAGCCAATTGATTTTTACACCTGTCGCTGGTGAAATTCCTCGATTTCGGACGCTTAGAGTATATTTTACATAGCCGTAAAGTGGTAAGCCTTCATTATCGGCTTTTAGTTCTAAATCTAAATCGGGTTGTTCGGGTACGAGGGGAGTGGCACTTTCGTAGCGTACAAATTCATTTCTTGAAAATCTTCCCCATGCTGCATTATTATCAACAATATCCAGATTAGTAAACACAAAAGGCGGAAAACCAAAGGGAACGAAAACAGAATCAAGTTCATACTGTTAAATATTTTTACGAGAATTCCAAGTTTTGCCCAAATCATTAGTTAAAGCGCTGAATAGCATATTGCTTACAGTATCTTGGAACAAAGCCATAAAAGTTTGAGTATTGGGAACATTGTCAATAGCCCAAGTGACATAACCCGGCATTTTGCCGCTTTCATGCCATGTAAGTCCACCATCTTCGGTATAAAGTGGGTTTTTACTTTCGGCTGCTATACCTTGCAGTAAGATACCATTTTGAGTATCAGCAAATGCATATCGTGCCGTAAAACCAGAGGTAGTGCCTGGTGAAAACCAATCGCCTGCTGTCCATGTTCTACCTTTGTCTAAAGTTCGCCAGACCCGCCAATCATTGGTCATGTAATCATAAGTGGAAAAGAAAAAGGTATTTCCAACGGCTTGATACTCTCCTATAGCACCAATCTCTGTTTCTCTCGTTGGCGGTAAGCTCGAGTTAGACACGCGCTGGAAGGTATTGCCATTATCCGTTGTGTACATAACGACCAAACCCAAACTATCTGGATCGCCCATATATACACCTTTATTATCATCCCAATAGTGAATGACATCTGGAAAAGTCTCTGGCTTAAAAGGCATATCGCGCCAAGTTGCGCCACCATCATTTGTACGGCGCATGTAAAAGTTGGGTCCATCTGCCGCTATTAGGTCGGCATTTTTGCCATCACGCGGTTGAATATGCGGATAGACGGTATTAATATTGTCAAAAATTGTCCCCGAAGC
>JANMYC010000073.1:0-2204 GCA_031381715.1 Saprospiraceae bacterium | reverse complement strand
CCCCACCCCCACACACCCACCAACACACCTGCCCCCCGCACCATACACGATCGTCCCCACCCCCAACCCCCTTGGCTCTATGCAGCGGAACTGCACAAAACCATCTGTATTAGGTTCATTTATAAATGAATCCACCAATTGGATATTGTTAAAAGTGAATTTTAAGATCCCTTTTCCATAGATTTCGGGTTCGTAAACGTGGCTGCTTGCGCCAAATTCGATGCTCGAAATATCCAATTTTTCAGAAATAGTATCTCTAATCACCACCGTAAAAGCCGTATCAGTACCCGTGTTTTGAAAGCGAATGAGGAATTCAATATCTTGATTTTGAGCAATAAAATGCTCATTTTTATAACCCGTTGGGAAACCTGTTTTATCATTGGGGTCGAAAGCACCTTGTATTTGTTGACAATCCACGTCAATACTCAAGGCTTTATCGTCATTCGGAAATCGAGTAGCAAAGCCCGTGCTGAAAGGCAAATTACTCGCCATCCGACACCCTTCCACAAAAGCCGTTGGGTTCGTGGAAGTCGGGTGGTTGGGCTCTTGCTCCACGGTCATGCGCCAGGTGCGCCCATTGGCAGGGAATTTTTTAGAAAAAACACCGTTTTGAGGCAATTGTACAGGCTCACGCAGAAACAAAACCTCATCTTCAATCACAATGGATTTTAAATTGGACGATGCCGCCCTACCCGTATTTTTAATTTGAAATAAAACAGAATCCGTTTGGCAACTGCCCGTCACCACCATATTCGCCCCCGACCATAAAGTTGCAGGCGAGCAAATAGTATCAGGATAAATTTTCGCTTCCACGCATAGCGTTTGACCCAAGCGGGTGGAGTCACCACAAATCACTTTAGTTGTGATATTAAAACTGCCACAATCATCCACCGCTATATTACCAACATCAAAATGATAAGTGCGCCCAACCTTTGAAACAATTGGTTTTGAAGCACTTACAAATTCTAAAAGAGAATCATGTGTTACGGTCACATAGGCATTATCGGCTTTTAAAGAGCCTTTATTGCAATAATAGACAGTATAAGTATTATTAAAACAGCGGCGTAAAAACGGCGTGGAAATATCCACCGACATCGCAGGGCAATCAATGACAGGCGATATTAAAAAATCGAGCGAATCGGTCTTTTTAGCACTTGAAAAGGTCTTAGATACTGAGGGGGTGCACGATTGCCAATAATCCCGATTTTGTAAAGGATATGCTTTAATAATATAATTTCCAGAATCAATATTGATGGAATACCGCCCTAAAGAATCTGAAATACCCCAAAATGTTTCTCCATTATTCTTTTTTGCTTCAATTATACAAGATTTGAAGGGCTTATCTGTATTTGAAATTTGGCAGTTTTTATCTATGTCTTTGGTTATTTTGCCTTCTAATTGATTGGGATAAACAAAGCCTTCTTCATCTATTTTTATTAACAAAGGCAAATCTGCACCACTATTATCATAGTTACCAATCATTAAATAACCACCATTCTGACATTTAATAATGGCTCTCATAGAAATGGTTTTGTCAAAGCTAATATTTCGTTTCCAAACTATATTGCCATTGGCATCAAGCTTAAAATGAATTGTAGCATTAGTAGGGAGCGCACCTCCCCACCATCTTTGCAAGGCAATTAGTCCGTTTTCAGCTTCTACAAATTCCACAAATTGAGGTCTGTCATATTCATTTAGAATATCTTTTGTCCAAATGTTATCTCCTTTTTTATTATTTTTAGTAAGCCTTATTGCTGCATGTGAAGCATAAAATGTTGAATCTTTTAACAAAATCAACTTAGAGTCAATGGAGCTTGCACTATAAGAACTATTAACCAATTTATTGAAAATCAGTTTTCCATCAAAATCAACCTTGACGATTGTAGCATAACTACGGCTTATACCCAGTAAACCATCTTTGACTACTTCAAAAGTAGCGAATTTTTCCTCATATATTTTTTCGGATATTGTATCACCTTGTAGATTAATTTTAAGCATTACCTCTCTTGCATTAGGCGGAGATTGCCCTGTCAAGATGAATTCATTTTTATTTGGTTTAATCACAGGATTAGCTAATGGAAACTGTTTAGTCCAAAGTACATTTCCTTTTTTATCTAATTTTTTTAAAACAAAAGTATTTAGTGGGCTTGCATAACTTATCAAAAAAGCGCTATCAGGTGTTTGGATAATTTTAGATGACAATG